>DASYWW010000034.1 GCA_035935655.1 Candidatus Bathyarchaeia archaeon | reverse complement strand
GAAGAGTTGCAGGGACGTACTCTGGCCTCAGGGCCTCACGATTGACGAATAGCGGCCTCCCTTCCTTGGCCCTGCGGAAGATCTCGTCTATTCCTGACAAACAAGAACAGTGGAAACATTGGTCTAGATAAGGTGTTACCGTGATTTAATCGGCCCTAGTATGAAGTTGACTTTGCTCAATGGACACAGCCATTCAATCACCTTCGCTGTAGTATTGCTCGTTGTTATCGTTTTGATCGGGATAGTAACTGTTCTAAGTTCGAAACTGACTATGCAAGGTTGCGTCCAACAAAGCCCGGGTTGCCCAATAGGTATTGTATCAGCTCAAACAGCGGCCGTTCCTCCTCCGGCTGGTCCTGCAATACGAGTCACAGTGAGAAATGTGGGCAACGCGGCCGTTGACACTCTTACGTTGGTTCTCAAGGTTCACTTGACGCATATCCTAGCGTTTGAGAACATTACAGCATCGACTCCCCTAACCCCAGGGAGCACGACTTCAGAATCGTTTGTTCTCATCGGCGACGGGTATGTTTCGAACTCCACGTTTCAGGTAGTGATTTCTGGATCCCTGAAGGATGGTTCGCAATTCAATTACACAGAACATATGACGCTGTCGTAAACCAGGCCGCATACTTGGTCGTGCTTACCAAGGTTCGAAGGTTAACTGATTTTGAATAACTGAAATCGCTCGTCCGCCCGGAGCGATTGAATCGCCCCCCGCCGCAACCCCATGATTTCGTAAGGAGTTATGCGCTGTTGGCTAAGGATATCCACGGCATCATGATACATTGTTGATGAAAAGGGGGAACTACTGACGTCGTCAAGCTTGCAGACTGAGCATGAGCGTCGACTTCAAAATCCGTGTCGGACTGCTGCTCGTCTCGCTGGCCATATCTGCGTTCGCAGCCTTGGCTATGACCCACGGCCTGTATGTTGGGTTCCTGGACGGGATCGGCGGGTCGGGCCCCCACTAGACGGGCGGCCCTTCCCTATTTTTCGACTAAAGCCGCCGCTTTGCTCAAAGCAGCTTCCATTGTCCCGACGTCGAATTTCCATTCATTTTCGTCGAACATATGGTGAGGGATTGTGTAAAGATAGGCCTCGTTGGGTTTTATGAAATCAGTTTCGAGGTTTCCGTCTAACTCACCCACTTCGTCGTTCAGGTAGCTGAAGGCGGGTATCAGGTCATAGACTGGAACATGTAACGTGGCGATGTACGTGCCATCCTTGAGGAGGGCTTCGGCCCACAGATACGGAATTTTGCTGACTGCCCGCTGGACCCGCGCATATTCGCCCTGGCTCAGATTTCTGAAAGCCAATCTGGTCGTGTCGACCGAATGGACAAGCCTCTTCTCGATGTCCTTGGTCCACCTGACGAAGAAGGAAGGCACCATCTTTTCCTTCATCACGTGGGACCGGTAATGGTACTCGAGAGTCTTCCCGTGAACCTTCTGTTTTCTGGCGATGCCTACGGTGTGCTGCATGGCGTCTTTCTGGAGCTCCTTGATCAGAAGAAGGTCATAGTAGTCCGGGGAGGCTTCTGAGGCCTGCCTCTCAACCTGTAAGGGACTCCGACCTTGGCTTGCAACCTTGTTCCATTCGACCTCCCATCTGCCTGAGCGGAAGTTGAAGAACCGTGGATTCATTGGTGGGTGCCTGCTGACGAGGGCCTCGTCCAAAGAAAAGCCGGTCAGAATCTTGTTATCGACAAGGTGTGAAAGGAGGATTCGGAATTCTTCCGTCGTTCCGGCTGGGAGGCTGAACACGGCAAGGAAGCGCCCCTGTGGGAGGACCTTGGTGTAGTAGGTCAGGTAGCTCACTCGGTTCATGGTATCTAGGAGTTTGGTCGCCGAGCTGTAGTAGGGCCTCGAAAAGTGCAGGGTTGCCCAATGCTGGGCGAGTCCAATCTTTCGATGATCCACCTCTGCATGAAATCTGAACCCGAGTCTGGCCAGTCTCTTCTTGATCTGATATCGGACCGTCTCCTGATGGGCGCCAGTCAGACGTGAAATCTCAGCGATGTTCCTTGGACCTACGGAACCTACCGCCGTGATAATCCGCGCTTCCAATTCAGGGAACTCGGCTTTGAAAGATTGGACTGATTTCGTGCGCGCCAAGCGTTTCGTGTTAGTAAAATCGAGTAATTAAGCATGCCATGTTTCGATTCCGGTGAAAACTTGGGGGTATTGTACCTCTTCGTCGGATGAAGAGGGATAGGTTTGCAGGCACTACGTGGGGCCGCCATTCGATTTTTCGCTGAATTGTCAGCGATAGACAGGCGTGTCATCAGCAATCTGAATATAACCACCTGATTTTTTCATTGTTGGCTTGAAGGAAGACGTGCATGGATAACGACCCGGAGGAAGAGAATCACACTTGGATGAAACAATCCCCAATTCTGGAAGACCATTAGATCGTCATCCGACAGCAGCAATACTGAGCCTGAAATCCCGTTCCGAATCATTCCTCCTCTTCTTGCTTTGCGGTCTCTCTATTATGGCAACTGTGCTGTTCATCAAAGATCCCCTCATCTCAGCAGGAGGCCAAGTCATTCTTGCAGCGCTCTTTCTCCTAACTTCTGTGCTCATCAAAAGAAGCCAAAGGCTCGAGGGATATTGGGAGGTGTTCTTCGCCTTCTTCGTGTTCACAAGCGTCATCGTCGTCAGAAACTTTGCGATAAGTCCAAGCTTTGACAGCCAGTATGGCTCTTCGGTTAGTGGCCAAATCCTGATTCAGCTGGTCGATACACTCTCTGTAATCGCTCCCATCATAGCACTGACCAAGTTATCAGGACAGAGCCTGTCGTCGATTTACCTGAAGAGAGGGAATCTGAAGCTCGGTATCACCTTAGGTCTTGCCATTTTCTTTGCTTTCTACCTCGCTACTCTGGGCGGGTTCCAGCTGATTTTTGGCAATTCCCGGGGAGGGCTCACACTTGCGAAGCTTCTTTCCCTGACCCCCGCCCTTCTTGCCCTTGTCCTCCTGAACGGGCCGAGGGAAGAGCTTTGGTTTCGAGGTCTCTTTCTGAAGAAGTATGAGCCATTGCTCGGAAGGCGAGTGTCAAACCTTCTTCAGGCGCCAATCTTCGCCCTCGCTCATTACAACCATGAATATGCGCAGTTCGGATTCGTATTTCTCGTTTCGTTCGTGACGGCCACATTCCTGTTGGGATTTGGGCTAGGATACCTAATGCAGAAGACGGATGGCTTGTTGGGACCCGCCCTTGCCCACGCTGGGGCTGATGTGGGCGTCTACCTCGCAATCATCCTCCCTCTATCATCTTCCTAAGTCCGCAAGTCCAACTATTCGGGATATTCAAGTGGCCAGGGCTTCTTGGGTTCCCGCTGATTGGTATTTGTGATTCGTTAGAGCGTGCATCTCATCCGACGAAGAGGCAACATTACCAAACTTGGTCTGGGCTACCTTAAATTCCAACGGAACCAATCGGCGTCGCGCCTCCAGCTTGAAAGTTGCCGTTTTTTCAGACATCCATGGAAACTGCGTTGCGTTCGACAGTGTTCTCTGGGATATCGAGAAGGAGTCTGTTGACGGGATGGTATGCCTAGGCGATGCGATTCAAGGAGGAGCCCAGCCGGTCGAGGTCGTTTCGCGCCTGCGAAAACTGGATGTCCCAACTGTCATGGGAAACGCAGACTACTGGCTAATCACCGGGGCGGCCAATACTGCAAAGGAGCCTGTTTCGAGCGCTCAATTGGAGGTGAGAGCTTGGTCGCTTTCAAAACTGAACAAAGAGGACCTTGATTTCATCGGACAGTTCAAACCAGTCGTAACATTGCCATTCGGCGACGACGGTCTGGTTTGTTTCCATGGGTCCCCAACTTCCTTCGACGAACAAATCTGGCCCACTACCCCCGAAGAGGAATTCTTGCGTTTGGTTGGAGGCCATGGAAACTCCGTTCTCTGCGGAGGTCACGTCCATCTGCAGTACATGCGTAGGCTCAAAGACTCGTTCTTCTTCAATCCCGGCAGCGTGGGGTTTTCGTGGAATCATGCGCAGACTGGAGACGAACTAGTTGCCGACAACTGGGCCGAATATGCCATTGTCACTTCGAATGGGAAGTCTTCGAACCTAGAGTTCCGCAAAGTTCCGTTTGACGCCGAGGAGTGGATACGAGTGACAGCCGACAGCGGGAAACCTCATGCAGACCGCGTATCGCGGGAATATTCAGCAAGAACCTGATTAGAATCTACAGAACAGTAATCAGGCAGACGGGGAAGAACAAGTGGGTTATCTATGCTCACTGAGGCGTAAATAGGACGAGTATATCCTCAGAGATATGAGGCGAAGAACGGTTGCAGTCGCAGCAATCTTGGTCATAGCCTTCTCCGTGGCTTTGTTTCTCGTCCCAGCAATCCCCGTCACGGAGCACTTCCCCCCAGCCCAAGGACCTGGTCCTGGTGGAGGGGTATCAGTATCATTCACATACTATGAATCAGTTTCCGTATATTACTGGAAAGTGGGTTCGGTCTTTGTTGATGGGTGTGTTACAGGGGCGGCATACCGATTAGTTGATTTTAGAATGGTAGTCTCTTTATGTTGAGACTTCAGACTGAGACAATCACCCACGAATAGACAAAGGGGTTGAATCACCCGTAGATTGGACAGAATCGCAGATAGGGTTAGTTCGGTCAAAATTGGGAGAGCCGCCTACCCCGTTGGGGTAGATGGCTTGCTTATGCGATGCCTTGCTACGACGATTGCCGTCCCCACGACCACGACAGCCAGAAGGGCGAATGCGATTGTTGCTGCGTCCACGCCGAAGAGCCCTGCTTGGCTACCTGATGGAGATGACACGCCGCTTGCCTGGAACGCTGGAATCTGAGATGGCAGATAGTTCTGGCTGGAGCCTTGAGCGACTAATGAAGGCATGCCGTTGGGCTGGTTAGCCACAGTAGCTGATGGTGCTCCGCCGACGTAGGCATCCTTCGATGCGACGCCCATGGGCATCACCCAGTAGTCGGGTTGCTGGTAGCGGAGTGTAAGGCTGATGCTGCTCTGCGGAGGCAGTAGGAGACCCGAGCCTGACAGGCCAACGTATGTTGGCTGCCAGTAGACGGTGACGTTGACCTTCTCGCCTCCAACGGTGGTCTGGATGGTTTTCTGACCCTCTGGAATTGGGATTGAGACCCACTTCCACGCAGTGACTACAGCCGGGGCTGAAGGCAGGACTAAGTGGGCGACACCGTTGCTGTCGGTCTGTGCGCCCATACGGATTGCTGAGTTCTGCCACCACCCGTAGTATTCGCCGACCACTGACGCGTAGACGGAAGCGTCTGCCGCGGCGGTCCCGTTGACGTAAGCCACCTTGACTGTGACATCAGTTGTTGGGAGCGCCGAGACATTCTTCATTTCGATGTTGACTGTCTGCGAGCTAGAGATGCTTGTGATGGCGTAGCCGTACTCTGATGATTGAGGGTAGCATGCGATGGGCATCACGGCTGACCCGGCTGACCCGTTGGACCGAATCGCGGGTGAAGCGCTTCCGGCCCCTTGGGTTGCACCCGCTGCCATAATCGGACATGGGTACTTCATCAGAGGGTTGAAGCTGGTGGAACTGACCGTGAATAGGTATCCGCCAGACGGCAACTCGAAGGCCGCCGCCGGGTAGGATGACTGATACGAAGCGATCAAGTTGCCAGTGAGGTTGTAGGCTGCGAACTGGAAGCCATTGGGAGGGCTGGAAGACGAGCTGACGAAGACTTGGACGTTGTTGAATGATGTGGCTGCCGTGGACTGCGCCAGGAAGGCGCCCCCAGCAAGGAGGATTGTCATGGATAGGAGCAAGGCCCTGGATTTGGCCTTGATTTCGTTGGTTGACATCTTTCTCGATGGGAGGTAGGTAGCATGTGGGATAGTCCTATTGTGCAGAACGGGCGTTCCACGGCCTAGAACAGCTTCGGAGCCTACTTGCCTACGATGATGACAAGCCACGTTGTTTGCGCTGTGCTCACGCTACAGCCGGCAGCGGTGAAGTACTGGGTAATGTTGACCCCGGGCCCGGGGACCTCGGAGACCGAGCAGGGAAATTTCACAAATTCGTAGGGCCCTGTTCCGACGTAGTACCCGAAGTGGGTGTAGCTCTTGTCCGTGAGCGCAGACCAATGGCCCGGAGCTGATCCTTGGAGAAAAGCCACGTATGAGGAGGGTGGGTCTTGTCCGGCTGGGTAAAGCAGAACCTCCACAATGGCAGGAGGAGTCCCGTTCCCAAAGAAGGAGGATGTGTCTCCTGAGAGCCCGTAGTCTGATATGTTCGGTTGATTTACTGCAGTATTGAAACGCAGGGCGGCGAACATGTCCAGCGTCGAGGACTCGGTCAGGGTTGAATTGCTCCGCGCGGAACTGACGAGGCTGATGAATTTCGCGACCCAGACCTGATCTATCGC
>DASYWW010000033.1 GCA_035935655.1 Candidatus Bathyarchaeia archaeon | reverse complement strand
GCCGCGCGTCCGGCGAATTTCGCTGCGTAGCGGCGCGTTCCTTCGGGAGTTGCGAAGCCGGGGTGAAGTGTTATCGGTGAATTCATCGAGTCTCGCCGGAAGGCAGGCTCAATTTGCGCGGGCAGTATATCAGAAGGCGTGACATTCACTCGCGCGGAGGATGGAGGAGCAGGGGGCAGAGAGGCAGAGGAGGCGGAGGAGGCAAAGGAAGCACAGGAAGCACAGGAAAGGGCATTTGGATGCGTATCGCAACATTGAAATTCATTTGCGATTAGAAAATGGTAAGTGCTTTGATTTCGGGCACTTGGCAATTTACGACTGTGCGTGTCATTTGCGATCAGAAGAGGAGAGGAAGCAGAGAGGCAGGGAGGCAAGGAGGCAGGGAAAGACAAAGAGCGGAAATTACAAAATGCGAATTTGTGTCGATTAGAAAGGGGTCCGATCCTTTGTTTTCTATGACTTACAGGCGATTCTAATTCCGGGATTTGTCGATTAGAAATGCAGGAGGTGGATGAGGCAAAGGAAGCAAAAGAGGCAGAGGAGAAGGCCACGGCAGTCTGCTGACACGAAGGGGACCCTTCGACTTCGCTCAGGGTGAACACTTCAGATTTGGAGGTCCGATCCGCCTCCGCAGAAGGCAGCTGCGGCGGACGTCGCGTAAGACATGCTCCGAGATTATCGATTAGAAAATTGGATGTGATTGATTTGGTGCGAGTTAGCGCAATTTCTAATTTCTTCAGGGCCGTGAGGGGAATGGAAGCGGTAGCCCCAAGCGCAGAAGCGGAAGTATTGAAATTCTTCCCGATTAGAAAATCGCAAGTGGTGGATTGTGAGGGACTTAGGATTTTCTGACTCGATTTTCGTTCCCGATTAGAAAGCAGGCGATAGTCAACAGTCGGGCGTCGAGAGCGAGACACCTTCGACAAAAAAGGCGTATGTAGGCAAGCGCGACTGGCGGCGGATGGCTGAGAGGATTTTCGAGAGAAAAACGGGATGTAGACTGTGTTCATCGAGGAATGGTAGCAGGAGGCGAGAAAAAAAAGATACTGGTCTGGGGGCGGAAAAGAGGACAGGTCGAAAACCCGTCCCAAAACTGTCCTCAGGACAGGTAGGGGAGAAACAGTGACGAGTGACGAGTGATGAGTGGAGAGTGACAGGATGGTGCGACGGCAACGGTCCCACGCTCACAAACCGGTGGGGGCACCTCCGACATCAAGATCGCTGAGGTTAGGCCACCCGCCTCTTCTTATCGGCGTCTAAAGATCATGCTTCGACAAACCCTTTCGGGAATTGGATTTTTTGTTCTTATCCCCATGATTTCCCTCTGCGCATCGACTCAAGGAGGACAATTCACATCTCCAATTCCCGTCCACGCTACTGGCGTTGACGGGGTCATTTTCCCAGCGGACATGAAGGCGTTTCAAACGCAATTTCCAAAGGGAGTGCGCTATTGGACGCCATCAGAATCCGACGTGCTGGTGGCTGAACATGAATTGATACCGTTCCTAGGCCGTTCACACGATGCACGCATCAGGGAAATTCTGAGCAAGATCAAAACATATAAGAGGCAGTACGTTGGTGTGGTCATCGCCGGGCACAAATATGTCTATTTCAATCTGTTCTGCGTGGCCCCAAATTATTGGACGCGAGCAGAGGTCGTTGTTTTGGATGGCGGCACCTGCTTCTTTAATGTGCGATTTTCGAGCGAAACCAAGGCCTTCTCTGAACTTCGATTGAACGGGGTAGCTTGAGCGAGCGACTCCCGTCACCAGGGTTTCGGTGAACGGCGTTCTCGGGCAGTTCCTCGTTCAGGACCCTCCAGTTGGAAGTGATCGGAAGGGCATGACTTGAAACGATTGTAAAGGAAGTCTCAAAGAAGCGCGCCCGGAGGGGTTCGAACCCCCGACCCTCTGCTTCGAAGGCAGATGCTCTATCCAGCTGAGCTACGGGCGCGAGGGAATAGTTTATCGAAAATTCGGGAGCATGGCGAATGGGCGCGGGACGGAGCGAAGGCTCTGC
>DASYWW010000032.1 GCA_035935655.1 Candidatus Bathyarchaeia archaeon | reverse complement strand
CGTTTTTTCATCATTTAAGCCATTAATTGTTTTCGAAATCCATTCAGCAGCGAATGGAGTTGAAGTTAAAAGCCTCTGCCGCGGCCTCGGCTACGAGATGCAATCCATAGACGCAGACCATTTACTTGCCTTGCAGTAAATCGCGATTGAGGCAAATGTGGCAGAAGCCATGCAAGCGCCATTGCCCATCCAAAATCTTTTTGTCGCTCACGAATACGAGAGTATCCTTCGGTGGGGTCGGAACGGCAACCTCTCGCCCGTTTGGCCGTTCCTGTTTTCAATTTAATCGCACTTGTGAAGACTAAGACTGAAGAACTCAAAATCTTGGCCCTTACAGGCCCTCGCGATCCCATCAGCGACGGTGTCTGGGATTATTGTAGCCGCCTTGCTAGTGCTCTTCGTCCGCGCGACATCGATATGGAGACATACGCGGTAAATTGGAACAAAAGAGGGTGGCTCGCGACCCTCGCCACACTCCGTCGCAGCCTCGCGACAGCTCGTAAAGATTGGGTCTTGCTGCAATATACCGCAATGGGATGGTCACGGAGGGGGTTTCCGTTTGGGGCCGTCGCTGCTGCTATTGCGGCCAAGAGAAGTGGGGCGCGAGTGGGCGTCGTATTCCATGAATCTCGCGGATTCCTAGCAAGAGGCGTATGGGCTCGATTTCGGTTCGTTTGCCAACAACGAGTGATTCGCTGGCTCTATTCACTCTCGGACGCTTCCATATTCACGGTGACGACTGCTTCGATTTTGTGGCTGCGGTCGGACGATCCGAAGGCCTTTTTTATTCCCATCGGATCAAACATTCCAGAGAATACCGCTCTGCGACAGCGCACATCCTCAATTCGTGGCCCAAGTAAGGTTGCTGTCTTCTGCGTGACAAATCGAGATCGGACAGTGTGGGAGGTTGAGGAAATCGCGACTGCCATCCGCCATGTAGTGAAGTCAGTTCCACATATTCAGTTAACCGTGTTCGGCCGGGGAGCAATAGAGGCTCATAATCTGCTCGAGAATGCGCTCGCTGGCAGTGGCACCGAGATTTCGATAATTGGCGTTCTTCCCGAGGAAGAGGTCAATCGAATCTTGAGCGACGCAGATGTGCTTTTGTATGTCCGTGATGTGCTCAATCCCAGGCGCGGGAGCCCTCTCGCGGCTCTTGCGTGCGGCCTGCCAATCGTTGCGTATGGAGATGCGACTAAGAGTTTTCCGTTGAGCGAGGCGGGTGCAGTGCTTGCGCCCCCTGGAGATCGAAGTGCACTTGCACAGGCGCTTGAGAGAGTTCTGACCGACGAATTCTTCTGGAATTCTCTTCACTTGCGTAACTTAAGCGCTTACAAGAAGTATTTCGCCTGGGACGAAATTGCCCGCTGGTTTGCTGTTGTACTGAGAACACCTCGCTTACCGAATCCAGTCTTCATCCTTTCGGAAGCGCCGAGGGCAGAGGGAACAGAGAGAATATCTCTTCATGCGGAATCGCATCCCGCAAGAGGGAATCACCAAACGCAGGAAGCCCCCCATGCGTAATAGAGTCGGAGGTTCTGCCGAACTGGGACGGTCTCGATGATCAGGGCTAGAGCTTCAGCGTTGCGCAACCAGCCCTTAATTTCAATCACGGTTTTTGTGTTCGGAATTTACACTGCATGGAAACTGGGACATTGGATTTCCGACGGTAATTACCAGGAGCTGGCCTATTCCGCCGTCGGGCTTGCATTATTCGCGATCGCTTTCGCTATCGCTCGAAATTGGCGCTCTGGATTTTATCTCTTTCTCGTCTGGCTACTTTTTGAAGATCTCGTCCGGAAATATTTCGGCAACAACATGCTGATTTATTTTGCCAAGGACGCCTTGGCGGGCCTTACCTACGTTGCCCTCTATCTCGCAATTCGTGAAGGACGAGCGAAAAGCTTTCGGCCGCCATTTGTGCTGATCATGAGTCTTTTTTTCTGGCTTGCGGCTCTCCAGGTTTTCAACCCTTATTCGCCGAGCGTTTTTTACGGCGTATTGGGAATGAAAATTGATTTCTATTATGTCCCTCTCATCTTTGTTGGCTATGCGCTAATTCAAAACGAAGCCGATTTGCGTCGATTCCTCATCACTTGCGTACTTCTGGCCACTATCATCTCAGCGCTTGGAATTGTTCAGGCAACCGCCGGCAGCGAAATTTTGAGTCCGGCAAGGCTGGCGCCCAACATTCGTGATTTGGGAAATCTGAGCAAGGTGGCTCCACTTACAGACCAAATGTTTTTGCTCCCAACCTCGGTTTTTGTAAGCAATGGGAGATTCGCTTTTTTTCTCGTGCTGTGCACGATCTTTGGGCTAGGGACTGCGGGCTACTTTGTACTCGCTGGCCTCAAGGGCCGAACTGTTATCTTCACGAGCATCGCGATTATAGCTGTTGCCGTTCTCCTCAGTGGGTCACGCACAGCGCTGCTATACTCCCTTTTCAGCCTGCTTGCACTGACTGTAATGTTTCTCTTGGGCGCTCCCTTGCGCTGGGGACAGGCTCATCGGCTTACCAAAACATTGCGACGCACTTGTATTTTCGTGATGCTCGGTCTCGCGCTATTCATCTTATTATTTCCATCCGCCGCCAGTTCTCGCTGGGCCTTTTATACCCAGACACTCTTGCCAGGCAGTACAGCTTTCCAACTCTCTGATCGAGCTTGGAGCTATCCGATGCAGAATCTCGCCGACGCATTTTCCAGTCCGCACTGGGTCGTCGGGAATGGCACAGGAACTGCGTCATTGGGTATCCAATATGTCAGCGCTTTTCTCAAGAGACCAGCTCCCGAAGTTTGGGTCGAGGAGGGGTACGGTCAATTGATCGCGGAATTGGGAATCTTAGGGCCGATTCTTTGGATATTCTGGACTGCAACTCTTTTGCGAACCGCGTGGAAAGCCATTCGCCCGCTGCGTCAAACGCGATTGTTCCCACTGGCCATCGCGATTCTGTGGTATGCATTTGTTCTTCTGTACCCTCTGACATACCTCGGCCTCGATATCTTTCAAAATTTCGTGAACAACGCGTTTCTGTGGCTTTTGATCGGTATTCTTTTTCGGCTGCCCGAGATTTCGTCGGCGAAATCGCTCAACTCGTGCATCGATGCAAGGATTTCTTGAAAGTGACGAAGAACGATCTTTCAGTGGTGGCTGCGAGGACAATCTGTAAGGCATTGCCGGGACAGCTTCGGATTTCGCTCAGGAGCGCTTTAAGAGCACGGCCGAGCACATGGTCACTGCATTGTCACACCGTGGGCCCAACAGTCACGGGGTTACATTGGCGGCAGATTGTGCGCTCGGAAACACCCGATTGGCAATTATTGATCTGAGCGAGCGCGGGCACCAACCTATGGCCAACGATGATTCATGTCTCTGGATCACCTACAACGGCGAATGCTACAACGCGGATGAATTGCGAACGCAGCTTTTCACGCGAGTGCATCGGAATCGCTCAAATACCGATACAGAAGTAATTCTCCATCTCTATCAAGAGTTCGGAGAAGCTTGCGTCGACAAACTCCGCGGAATGTTTGCTTTTGCCGCATGGGATACCAAGAACCATCGGTTGTTCCTCGCGCGAGATCGAATCGGTATCAAACCTCTTTACTATGCCGCGGTCCCAGAGGGGTTCTTGTTTGCGTCAGAACTTAAGGCACTACTTGCATCAGGTTTAATTGCTCGCAAGCTCGACCCAGCCGGAATTCATGCTTTTCTTGAGCTGGGACATATTCCTCCACCATGGACTGCAATTCGCGGCCTCTTCCCTCTTGAACCAGGACACATCGCAGTCTGGCAGGAT
>DASYWW010000031.1 GCA_035935655.1 Candidatus Bathyarchaeia archaeon | reverse complement strand
CGAGCAGTTATGGAAAGAACTCCACGAAGCTCTCAAAGATCAGATGTGGAAAGCATTCGGTATCTTCCAAGAAGGATACTTCTTATTTAGAAAAGCAGCCGAATCTTTTGATGCAGGCGCAATCGAGGGGTCCGTCCTTTTATGTCGTGCTACTCTAGAAAGCTCATTTCTCATATTCTTGAGCGTGCAATGGGGTAGTGACTCGTCATTCGCCATAGTTTATCCCACCACTCTAGACGGAAAGCTTCGATTTGTCGGGTTCGACGAACTTCGTGATGCGGTCGTACAGAGAGTTAGTTTTTCTGAAGAACAAATTACTGCTATCGATAGAATACACCAGAACGGGAACTTCGTGGCTCATTTCGCAAGTCGTAGGATCAAGCAACGCATGGCCCGTGTCGAACGGTTCAAGAAATGGGAGGCTCAAAACGAGAATGCAACGGAGTCTGACCGAATAAAAGCCGTTGACAAGCTCCTAGACTCAGAGAAGTCTTGGATAAGCACCGTAGAGGCACTTCAAAACCTGGACGACACTAGATCCATTCTGCTCACGCTTGGAAAGGCGACGGGAAGCAAACATTCGCAAAGCAGACTCTAGGCTCTGCAACTAAATACTTCTAGATTCAAGGCTGACAGACTAGATGAAATGTAGGATCAAGGCGGTAACGATAGCGGTTACAGCCGCCGAAACGGCGCTGGTCATTACTAGGCTTCCGTATCTTTGCCAGCGAGTTTCGCCCGGAAAAGCAAGAGGACTTGATTGAGATTGTTCCGCTATGATATGTCTCCACTTTCTAGAGGTAGAATGGTAGAGCGCCTCTAGGATCCTGACATCAGCCTCTATAACCGCAAGATACTTTTCCGTCATTTCTGGCGACATCGTTTCCGCAGAAACTTTGTGGATATAGATTAGCACATTTGAAGCGACTCCCCAAATAGTATTCCACGATCTTGGGTTAGCGGTCTGTTTTACTGTTGAAAGATTCTCAAGCGCCTTGTTCAGATTCTTCTGTGCCCTGTCAATTCGAGCCTTGATGGGGTCAGTAGTCAAAGTCCGCCCCTTCTGAGTCAGACAGGCTGTTAAGGGCTGTGAGGTACGAGTTGGCGGTCGTCCTAAGAAGGGTTGCCATGTCAGGTTCGGGTGCGGGCGGACTATTCTTTGTCACAGTCTATTCGTGTGGTCAGGAACTATTTAGGAAAGAAACGAATCCGGAGAAGTGAAAGGCATGTCCCCGCCCACTCTTACGGAAATTGTAAAATGCAATCCCACTATCGAGGAGGAAGACCTCAAACTACTCTTCGACAAACGTCTTGATGCTCAATCACAGCTCTGGTTCTTGTCGCTTGGCTTCCTTGTGGGCATCTTTAGTCCTACTGCTGTATCCATAATTTATCTCGTGGCAACAAACTGGCCTCTTACCTTACAATCTCCAGCAACTGGTGGTATCGTTTTACTCTTCATTTTCTAAGGAGCCATCCTCTTGGTGCTACGTTATGCTGCTAGAACATATACACCGCCCCACAGACACGCAATCCGCCTCAACGACTATCTTGAGGCTCGAAGGCTAGTCAGAGAGGCACATAAGCAAAGAATCTGAGGCCTCGATCTAAATAGATAGGCCAGCAATGGCTATTCAAAGATCGTCTAAGTCAGTATTTTGTAACCGGTTTGTTCCATACCAAGAGACTCGTAACGCGGTCTATTGTATCCTGATGAAGTCACGAGTTTCCTTGCTATGTAGTTCTCTCGTAGTAAGTATTTTGACACTAACCACAGAGAGTGACGCAGATCTTGTGCCTTGGCGGCTATGCCATTGATCGTGGACGAGGTCCAAAAGATGAGCCAGATCAGAAGATACTTCCTATCTCGTGCCCAGCGTAAGCTCGTTGACTTCGCTGTTATTTGCCTCGACATGTTCCCCATTATGGATCTAAAAGTCCAATATCAACGAAGCGCACTATCTTCTTCTCTCATGGGAGAAAAAATCCCGTCCCCGTTGACGGTAGATTCGGGTCTGAGAAGGGTGCCCCGAGCAAGGCGATTATCGAGGTGGTGAGGTAGCTGCGGTCTGGTTGAGAATTATCACAGCAGCAGCTTCGGCTTCTTTGGACAACAGTCGTATCGTTTCTTGTAGGTGTCCTTTTCCACGAGTCTCTTTCTCACCTCCCACACTTCCTTCGAGTGGGTTGAGAGTTCTTGCTCCAACTTTGCGTGCGGGAGGTCCCGCTTTCGAGATCGATCGACAGGCGACCCGAGAATCTCCATGTCCTTTAGAAGAACAATGATTGTTTCGTTGATCTTGTCAGTGGAAGAAGATGGGTTTGTCTAATTAACGACGACGTAGAGATTCCGGACAAATGCGTCGGCAAGTTCCACAGGTTCGGAGTGCTGGAGTATCGCACCACCACGCAGAATCTTATCGGTAGAGCACAAGCACGAGCAGAGTTAGTAATCGCTTACTTCGGTCTACGTATTCCGCTTAGCTGTTCGAGTCTACTTCCTATGAAAGATCAATGGAAGAGACGGAATAGCACCAAGAACTATTAGAGCAAGTCTCGCCATCAATCCGGCATCAACGATAAGAGCTGATAGTATCAACCCAGCCCCGAACAGCACTATAGCCAACCTTAGTGCGGGGTCTTCAAGGTATTCCAAACTGATATTCCTCCCACAAGTCTATTGTCTATCTCCGATAAAAAATTAGCCTGCTTGAACCCTATATAAGAAGCAAGAGATACATCTACTGAACAAGGAACTGAGATTGGGGGGTACTCGAAAGTGGGTTACCATTCATCTAGCCCCAATTGCAAGAGCATTACGATATCCCCCTTCGGTATTTGCGGAGATTGCCGAGCGAAGACTTGAGAAGCATTGGACACAGACCTATATCATAATCGGACTCGTTAGTAACGCATTCATCACGTTTGTGACTTTCGTCATAGACCCGAAACTCACTGCCCTTGAATCGGGTGGACTACCGGGGATTCTTGGAATTATTCTAGCAGCCATCGCCGGTGTAGTGACGGTACTCATCTTGATCGAGTATCAATTATTCCTTGGTAAGGTGCACCGAAGAACTGTCGAACTCACCGATAAAGGCCCGTGCAAATTGAAGTTGACGATTCTGAGAGTCCACATGAAGCGGAGACTGATTTCAGCAGTGGTCTTCGCCGTGAACATTGGCTTCACTTCCTTCGTGCTAAGCGGTGTACACGTACCTTTCCTGACGGGCGGTATTCCGTATTTCTTCACTGTGAATGTGCTTTACCTAACAGAATTTCGGTTGGGTAAGAACAAAGATACCGATATAGCCTTCGAATCAGTCGGCCAATTACAGTCCCTTTCTCCATTCTACCAAACCTTGACTATGCGAATAATCAGAGATAAGATCAAGAAGCGATTGAAACAGCAGATTCCTATCGCCCGGAGCATTAGTCCAAATCTATTTCTCAGACAGTTTTATCTTGACCACCTGAGGCAGAACCAACCTTCTGCCTCCCCCTCACCGATTTCTGCGAGCTTGAAAGCTACACTCATTGAAAACGGTGATGTGTTTGGTGTGCTGAATCAGCCCTACCCTCAGCCTATAACACCCCCGTGCCAATTCGAGTTTGAACTGCCATGGGAGAAGCGCTTCAATTGGGGACGCTTAGCGTTGTCGGTGGTCACGATTATCGATGTTCTTGCCGCGTTGTATACGTTGCGCATTATTGACGCAATACTCAGAGCCTTAGGATTGTGATCAAAGACTCTTTATCGAGTCGAAGCACGTTTCCACATGATCTCGGGGCCAAAATAGCCATGCTCGTAAAGTTCCGTCATAGCGTCTAAAGTAGTGTTATACGATCTAGTAAGAACCGGCTGGCCCTGAGAGGCTACAGTAGGAGGCTTGTTTGGCTTCCATTCGTTATAGTAATAATTAACCGTGTTGCTGTCTGAATCAAAGATAGCAAGATGTTCGAAGCGGTCTACCAGCGTCACTATCATGTGAACTCCACTCTCGAATTTGCTCTAGTACATTTCGAGTTCGAAGAGATATTTTCTGCTGGGCGTTCGGAGTATCTCCGCAATCTTCTTACGCTTGATTCTCGAAGTTAGAAGAGAAGCTCTAAGTTGGATAGAATCCAAGTCTTACTGTACAGCTTGCTATTTGACACGCTTCTCGGAAGTGCCATGATTCTGTTTGCTATCGAAGAGATTGTTAATCCGCCGTATTACAGCTCTTGTGTAGGCAACAATTGTTTCAACTATCGCCCTATTGAACCGTCAAGTTGGGGAGTTTTGCTCGTGGGAATAATTCTTATGGTCGAATCTCTTGCTGTATGGATCTATGTGAGAAAAGACCGCCCTCAATCTAAATAGATAATCGTAATGCGAAGTCGGATTTCGTTCACACCTGAAGCCGTTCTCGCATAAATAGCGTCAGACTGGTCTTGACTTAGGGCGTTTCATGGTAGAGAAGAAAGAGGAAGACAAGCACTCCACACGAAATACGCTCATTACCACCTCTGGAGGCATTCTTGCAGCCGCTCTAGCCTTCTCCGGACCTCCATTGATATCGAACCTAATCATTACTCCAGATTTCCAAGTTGCGCCATCCCCCGACTTTTCGTCAGTAAACGTAACCAATGTTGGGTCTGCAGCCCACGGGGTTAGGATTACGCTCGTGGTGCCCGGAAATCAAACAGATTTTTCGAGGTTCTCGTCCGAAAATGCTACATGGGTGAAAACCTTCGATCTGACCGGTGATCAGACGGTTATTGTCGCAAACCTGCCGAGACTAGGTCAACAAGGGCGTGTTTCGGTTAAGCTCAGTCACTCTACGACGAATCTTGAGGTCTGGGTAAATTCTAATGAGAGGGGCGATCATCAACTCATAACAAAGGGTGCTCCAGTCTCTAGTCAGCCTGACTATAGTCTCCTTTTGTTTGAAATCGCTCTGTTTTCGGGGTACGGTGCTTTCATCGTCTACAGATTCCGCGATAGTTGGATTATCAGCAGTTTCCGCAGACGCATCTCCAGGTGGAGATTAAAGAAGCGTAAATCAAGTACAACCTGATCAAGTTGTGGGAGCCTATAAACTGTAGCGAAAAATGTGACGTTCGACGCTACAAAGAATCTGGGTTAATAAGTATCCTTGTCTACAAAAATACAGCGGCAAGCCGGAGAAGATCCTATAATCCTTAAATCGGCTACGAGCAGAGATCAACCTTAGCCTTGACCAGCACGGTCAGCCTCTCCGTTCTAGACCAATTCGGCGGCAGCAAACTCCTCTCCCCTGAGAAGATCCGATGGATAAGACCAACACCCCTGCCTACAAAGCCGATCGAACTCGCCTTTCGCGAGGCGTTCGCAACCCCAATCGGGGCGAAACCGTTCGAGAGGGAAAAGTGCTGGAGCCCAGCCATAATCTTCTCAGACTTCACAAGGAAACACTCACCCTTCATCTCACAACTCATCAACATGATAGAACCGAAGACTGATGATATCAAAATCATCTGCGCCGGCGGGACCCATGTTCCATCCGAGCCGGACTTCATCAAGAAAGTCGTTGGAGAAGACATCTACAAACGCTACCAGAAGAACATCCGAGTAAGTTCAGTGAAGAACCCGGGTAGCAAGTACGAATGGATTGGAGTCACAAGTAGAGGTACACCTGTCGAGCTGAACAAGGAGCTATTTGATAGAGATCTCCTAATATCGACGCTCAACGTTCAACCTCATTACTTCGCCGGTTACGAGGGAGGGGCGAAAGCTCTCCTTCCCGGCTGCTCCGGCCTCAAAACCATAACCACCAACCATGGATACGTGATCGGAAACCCGAACTGCCGTGAGCTCGCGATCAAAGGCAACCCGACCAGGGAGGATATGAACGAGGTTCCCAACGTACTTCGGGAATCAATGAAAATAGAGCATCGAATTCTCGATTTTGTCCTCAACCAAGACGGGACCCTCGTCCGAGCATCATACGGAGACCCGACCCTCGCACATCAACAACTTGCCGAGAACTATTCCCGTAAAGCTCATTCGGTCACATCCCGCCCATCATCGCTTGTCGTCACGGTAGCGGACGGACCCACCGGAACGAACCTCTACCAGGCGCTCAAGGCCGCAACCTTCGGTGCAGGCCTCGTGATTCCTGCATACGAGCCCAAATCCATCGTAATGCTACTTGCTTCACTTGAAACAGGGATCGGAGGAGACGCTTTCAAGGCCGAGATGGAAGCCTATGGTAAGATGGAGCCCGAGATGGTTATCGAGGACCTGAAGAAGAGAGCGAAGCTTGGAAAGGTCACAGAAGCCTCGCAGAAGCCGAACAGGTTCTCGCTCGACGCCAAAAAGGCAGACTTCATCGTGGTCTCACCTAAGGCGCCACCCCCGGTTGAAGAGTTACTGAGCAAAACAAGGATCAAGTTCTTCAGATCAATCGACGACGGGCTTAGGACCCTGGACCAGAGGCTATACGAAAAGGATGTCGCGGTGATTCCCTTCGGCTCCTCCACTGTACCAGTAGCAGCATAGAAATGACTACCCAAAAATAGGACCAGGCCAACTAGGTTTAACCCGAACCTATCCGCTCGACTCTTTCATGATTTACTCCAAACTGGGAACCGACAAATACGTCCTAAGGCTCGAATCCGGCGACGACATCCTCCAATCCTTACGACAATTCGCGACAACCAAGAGACTCAGCGCGAGCCTACTCGAAGGGATCGGTTCTCTGAGCAAGGTCAAGCTCGGCCACTACGATTTCAAGACAAAGCAATACAAGTACGAAACATTTGAAGATGATCTGGAGATCCTAAACCTTTCTGGCAACATCGCCAGCATGAATCGCCAGCCCCTTCCGCACGTTCATGCAACGTTGGGCCGCAGAGATTTTTCAGTGATCGGGGGCCACCTCGATGAGGGGTCCTCGGCGAACATGGTAGAGATCGGGATCTGGAAGCTCCCAGGAAAGTTGCTCAAGGCAAAGAATGAGGCGATAGGGTTGAATGTGCTGCAGTTAGCGCGAAGAATATAGACATAGAATCATACGCTTTCAACCTGTTAATTGATCATAAGCTAGTTCCCCGCGTATTCGCGCCGGTAGGACCACTCAGCCTATTACACGCTCAACACAGGTCCCGAACCAAAGATAGGTGCTTCTTTGCCGCGTAAAGTCGGGCTGCGAATGGTGCTATACCTCTACGTGGCCGTCTTCCTGACAAGAATTGGATTCGGATCGATAACAATCCTCTTTCCATTGTACCTCCAAGCACCGAGCTACATAATCGGGATCATACTGGCACTCTATCCTATGTCGGAGGCAGGTTCGGCATTACCAATCGGCCGGCTCGCTGATCGATTCAGTCGCAAGAGACTCCACATCATTGGAATGATAATGATCACGATTCTCACAGCTGCCATTGGTTTCACTCGAAATCTCTTGAACGTCTCCGTTCTCCATGCATTGATGGGTATCTCAGCTGCAACCGCCGCCGTAACGTCTCTTACACTCTTAGGAGACGCAACGAAACTTACGAATCGCGGGAAGAGCATGGGCGGATTCGACCTTGCAAACCTCGGAGGCTATGGGCTCGGATTCGGAGTAGGAGGACTCTTGGTCAACGTTTTCGCGGATGAGTTGTCATACGCCTTCTGGGTGACCGCAGGGGTTTTCCTGTTCGCGGGACTAATGGCAGCGAAGTTTCTCGTAGAACCGGTGAGAGTTTGGGAGCTGAAGCAGCCGAAGATCCGACAGAAAAGAATCGGCAGCAAGATACGTCCTGTGATTCCGGTATGGATCGCGCAGACCATTATTCTGGGGATGTACTTTCTCCTGCCGAAGGCTTTCAGGGACTCCAACATTGCTCTTACGAGAGATACTCTGATCTTCCTCGGAGTTCTAGGGGGGCTGTTCGCACTCGGAGCTATCGTGTTCGGCCACATTTCGGACAAGGTTGGACGGACTAGAGTTATGATCATCGGCGCCTTTGGCGAATTAGGCTTTCTAGTTCTCTTTGGATGGTCCTGGCAGCACAACGAGCTAGTGAAGTACGAGCTGTTGCTCTGGCCAATGTTCTTCCTGGCATCCTCCATAGCGCCCACAATTCTCGCCTACATTGCCGACATATCTGGGAAGGCTAAGAGAGGCTCCGCAAACGCTCTCTACAGCATAGTCCTCAGCATCGGTCTTGCAATCGGAAATATCATCGGCGGGTTCGTTTCGAGTTTTGCGGGGAGCGCGGGAATTCAATGGATCTTCTACGCAGGAGCGGGAATACTATTTCCCTCCATTCTAGCAACGTCAGCGCTTCTCCGTCGACGCTAGCGAACCACCGGAAGAATATTCTAGCTCACCATCAGCATTCCTACGCCGGGAGCGCCTAGCCAAGAATGCCTCTAGTTTACGCGTGTATACTGCCGCATGGTGGGGACATTATCCCGCAACTGGCAGTTCGGAAAACTGAGCACCTATTCGAGGAGACGAGGGAGTCCGTGCGCAAGATCGCGAGAGAGATCGGAAAGGCGCGGCCGCATACGATCATCATCGCGAGCCCGCATAACCTTAGACTCCAAAACAACATCGGTATCGTGACCGCCGAGAACTCTACGGGCCAGCTGAAGGGATCAGGCGGAAGAAAGGTAAGCCTAGGACTAAGATGCGATCGAGAGTTCGCTCAAGATCTCCTCGAAGAGTCAACGGGGAATCGTCTGCCGGTTGTAGGGGCAAACTACGGGACGGCGGAAGGGCGCGCGTCAGATATGCCGATGGACTGGGGGGTTCTCGTCCCAATGTGGTTTATTGTCAAAGAAGAACGGGTTACGGCGAGAGCTGTGATAGTCACGCCGTCCAGAGAGATCCCTCTTAGCAAAAACATCGCGTTCGGGAGGACAGCTGCGGAGCTGGCTCAGAAGAGTAAGAAGCGCATCGTGTTCGTTGCAAGCGCTGATCAGGCCCATGCGCACAAGAAATCGGGACCTTACGGGTATCATCGAAGCGCTGCAAGCTACGACCATTTCGTCCTCCAGGCAATTCGGAAGAATCGTGTTGAATCTATTTCTCGCCTGAGTAAGCAGTTTGTCGAGGAGGCGAAGCCGGACAGCCTTTGGCAGATGGCGATACTAGCGGGTCTAACAAGAGTGGTGCCGATGCGAGGTAACTTGCTATCGTACGCGGTCCCGACGTATTATGGGATGATCTGTGCAAGTTTTGTTCGCGCCTGATCTTCGGGCGTGGTTTCAGACTACTATTCTTCGGTCATTCGGTTCATGATTTCTCTGACCTCGTTCTTCTTCTGAGAGGACGCGGTTACAATGACGAGCCCCTCTGAGGGCTGTCCATAGATAACGAGGGCATTTTCAGGTGATTCGAGAACGGCAGGAATCGCGAGCAGGTCCTCTTCACCATCCACGAAGATTACCGCTTCCCTCTCTCTCAGAGCTATTCTGATTGTATCCCACGCCTCGCTCGTAATGACTCCCGCGGGATTCTTCACTCGGTATGTCCGCTCTGCTTTGATTTCGACCAGGCCGATCCGCTTTCTAAGTGTCATCTGGTCTACTATTCTCAGGTTAACTGGGATTCCAGCCGCCAAGGTCTCTCTGGAGACCACGTCGCCAACCGTCGTGACCTTGGAAGGCCTAGTTTTGTGAACATGTAGCCTCAGTTTCGGCATCGTTTTGATCGGTGTACCCTTGAGTAGTATTCCAAGCGGTGTCTTTAGCCGGACAAGATCTGATTGAGATGGTCTGAAGCTTGTCAAGGCCCGGACGATCGAGATCTATCTTTCTAAACTTGACTCTTCGATGGATTGCAGTGCTGAGCGGGTCCTTCGTTGAAAGTAGTTGATGATAAGGTCGTTGGAGTCTGCTAGGGTCTCGTCGCTTCTTCGGCGAGTTTTCTGATGGTAAACTCAAGCCGTTCCACCTCGGTCAGCATTGAGGAGCCATCGGTTCCATATTGTGGGTCCCTAGAGACCTCTCCAATGAATTCTCGAATGCGCTTCAGCAGCTCCAAAGCTCCTTCCCCCCGTAACAAGCTCATGGGTTTGCCGCAAGTAGGACAGGAAAATGTAGCAAGCGGGCCGGTACCACCTCCGTTAGGTCCCCCTGGCGGGTCGAAAAAGTTCCCCTGAAAGATGTGCCCGGATAGGCATTCCCATCGACTCAACGACAGGTCTCCTTTAGTCCATGGGGCGAGTTCAGAGTTGGTTTGCGCATGGGAGCAACCTTGCGACTGATCGACCTTCGATCGTTGTTGTCTGGACGGTCGACGTCGTTTTAAGCGTCACGTACTTTTTTTGCGACATAAAGGAAAGGACATTGTTGACTTGCGATGCCGGTCCTTTGCTATTTAGTCGACTTTACAATTTCCCGAGCAAAAAAATTATCGAGACACCCTGTTTCGAATCGTGGGTCTTCAAAGATTCCCGGAAGGAACTTGCGATGTCAGGTCGGACCGCTCGATCTGATGGAATGTGTCGATCAATCGCATTGAGTACGCCCACTCGTTGTCATACCAGGCCAAAACACGAACCATTGAACCATTCGTTCCTGTCGAGAGCCCGTCTATGACTGCTGAATGCGGGTTTTTCTTGTAATCAACAGAGACCAATGGCTCGTCAGAGATCGCGAGGATTCCCTTCAGTTTTTCACCTGATGCTTTTTCGAAGGCGCCATTGACTTCGTTCCTGCCAACTTCTCTTCTGCACTGGACTACTAAGTCGAGAAGCGAAACCGTGGCTGTAGGCGCCCTTATCGCCGAGCAGGTAATTTTCCCTTTGAGGCCCGGAAGGACTTTTCCAATTGTTTGCGTTGCACCGGTTCGGGTCGGTATGAGGGATTGGCCTGCTGCTCTGGCCCTTCGAAGATCCTCATGAGACCCGTCGAGCAATCTTTGGTCGCTGGTGTAGGCGTGGATGGTTGTTGCAAACCCGTGCGTGACCCCGAAGGCGCGGTCTAGGACGGCAAGGCAAGGTGCGAGACAGTTCGTTGTGCATGAACCCATCGAGATGATCTTGTGGAGGGTCGGATCGTATGTTTCCAGATTACATCCAGGGATAAGGATGACGTCTGCGTCCTCGAAGGGAGCGCTGATCAAGACCCTTCCAGCCCCGTTGCCGGCATAAACGGTTAGGTCCTCTCGTTGGAGACGTTGTCCTGTGCTCTCAAGCACTGCGTCGACTTCAAAACTCTTCCAGTCTATTGAGGATGCATCTGTTTGGCTGAGGCAAGGTATCCTCTGTCCTGCAACAGTGATGGTCTCCGAGTCCCAGCTGACGTCCGAAGGAAGAACTCCGTAGGTTGAATCATGTTTCAAGAGGTGCGCGAGGGTGCGAGGAGCCGAAGTTGAGTTTATTACAGCAACCTCGATGTCCGAGTATTTGTTCTCCAAGATCGCACGGTGGAAACATCTTCCAATGCGACCGAATCCATTAATCGCTATTCGCAATTCGCCCAGGCCCCGAAATCAGTTTCCCCTCGCCCAGCTTCGATTGAAAACTGCTTTGTCGATGAACAATCATGGTTCATATACAAACTCAATTCGCGATGACCTGATCCAGGACTCGACCGTCGAAGTCGGCCTCAGTTTCCACATTGAGTAGTCTTAGCAGCGTTGGAGCTAGGTCTAGAAGGTTCGCATCCAGCTTGACTCCGTGTCTAATATTTAGTCCTGTTATTCCGTAGAACCCTTCTCGAGTGTGTATTGATGAGAAGTGTGGCGAAGAGCTCCAGAGTTGTTTGGCTCCCAGCCTCGGGTTAACTTGGACTTTCTCGTTCTTAGTGTAGAGTTCGACACAAAGATCAGGCGCTTCGTTTTGGAACGGCCCCTTGAAAGTGTCTTCTTTGAAATGGAATATCGGTGATATTTTTTCACCGGACTTTGGATCCGTAAGTTCGCTCATTAAGTTGCACAGCTTCTCCACGACACTCGTCTTGGTCTGGGAACCTTCCCCACCCTTGAGCTTGTCTACAAGATCGTATGTCACGTAAATGTGAGCCTGGTGTCCACCAGTTGAGAATGCTAGCGTCTTGTCCCAATCGATGTTGTCAACAAGGCTCTGGAGGGTCCGTTCTATTGCTGCTGATTCAGTAAATCTGTAACCAATGAATTCTGGCGTCATCTTATAGATGGTCGCAATGGCACTCGGCGGCAGTGTTTTCAGGACCCAGTTCCTAAGCTTCACGTAGTTTTCGCCTTTGCGTTTCACAGGACCCTTGACTGTCAGAAGACCGTTAGACTCCAGATACTTGTTGATGAATAGAGCAGAGGAGACAGGTGCCGATCCATGGTCGGAGAGGACCAGTACGTTGGTTAGAGGGCCCGACAACTCGCGAAGTTCTCCAATCGCGGCGTCCATCTTGATGTACCAGTCGCGCAAAACGTTTGCATAAGGTGAGTCTTGGTTATCCATGTATTTCCAAAAATCGTGATGGACTTGATCGATTGCTTGGAATGTCATTGTGAAAACGTCGGGTTCATACCATTCGATCAGTTGTTTTGCAGCCTGAAGGGTTTTGTCGTGCAGCTTCTGAACTTGGAGGAGGTATGTTTTTTCTCCCCCCTTCATGCTCGTAGGCTTGGTTAGTGGGACGTCGATCTCATAACCACTGACTGAGGAGTCTAGTCTTTTCATCAGATCATCTGGGTAGGACCAGACCCCATGAGGCGGCACGGGAAAGCCGGATACCATGAAACCGTTTACCGGGTAGGGGGGATAGGTTCCTGGAACGTTGAAGACCCCTACTTTCATTCCTCTTTGCGAGCAGATGTCCCAGAAGCATCCGAGTTCTGGAGTAGTCTTTCCGAATTTTAGCTGCCTGTCTCTTCCTATGTAGGTGAACCCGTAAACGCCAATTTTCGCGGGGTTTTTCCCTGTGGCAAAGCACTGCCACGCAGGAACACTTTCCGGCGGGACGATCGACTTCAAAACGCCATGTGCGCCCGAGTCGAAGATTGCCCGAAGGTTTGGAAGCTCGTCCATCCACTTCTGAATCAACACGGGAGACGCAGAGTCTACGCCAATCACTAGCGCTTTCATGCTTCGATAACCGCTCGTACGGGAGTGTCGCGCACGGAGGGGCTCTCGCCTAGGGCGACCCTTACCTTTGCTGTTATCTTGTCCCAGACGATCGAGGGAGAATCACTGGTGTTGATCTTTGTCAAGTTGAAGTCGTCCACGAGTTTCAGATACAGCCATTTTTCCTTTCTAATGAACTCAGCCGTGTGTTCTGGACGATCTGCCAGAATTCGTTGCTCAGGAGCATCCATCACAAAAGATGCGTCGGGGCGAGGGATGAGTCTAAGGAGCAATGCTTCGCTAGGGACGCTCATGTCATTGTCCCTGAAAGCTACAATGAGATCGTAGACATACCTGTCACACACCGTGCTGTATCCTAGGAGCTTGCGGAGCCGTATTCCACCGATGAGGATCGGACCGTATATGTAGAGGAGGTAGAGGGACCAAAGGACTCTGGTCGGCTTTTGCTTTTCTAGGTCTTCAGGACTCGTGTGCAATATTCGAGCGGCTCGTCTGACGATGAAACCGAAGGGATCTAGAAGATCCTGGTGGCGCAGGTAGGAGAATTTGTAGCCAGCCTTATTGAGGAGATAGTAGCACTTGCCAGCGTTCGTTGACTTTCCAGAACCGTGGGTTCCGCTGAGTGTTATCAATATCTTGTTCATCTACCATACGCCTCCTCTTCCTCCTGCCCTGAACGCGGCGCTAACAAAATCCAGAATCATGAGTGGTGGGGCGACCAGACAGGAAAGGGCGCTCTTCCATCTTGCACTTGCAGCCTCTCGCGCACCCTTAAGCAGGAACAGCATGACGATCGCTATTGTAGGAATCCTGTAGGGGAGAACGAGCCTGTCGCGTCTCAGGAATCCCAGCCTATCGTCGCCAAATCTTTTCTGTGCCATCTTCTTCATTTCTTGAAAGTTCGAGTTTTCGACTTGGCAGGCTTTCAGGAAACGTTCTATTGATGCCAGGTAGAAAATGAAGGCGTCGCCTATTCGAGCATGATCAACCTTGTCGATCACTTCTGGAGCGCTCGCAGTCTCAATCAGCTTCAAAAAGTCCAGAATGTCGGAGAGTTTGAGAAAGTTGTGGCGGAACATGGCGTGAATCACTCGTATTAGCACTCTATCTGAATCAGACGTCATCCATACAGGATGCCCCTCGAGTCTTATCTTCCTACGTTGAAGAAGGATTTGATTTGGGTCTAGATGGTTCTCGCCGAGCTGGCTAATCGTCGGATAAAGCTCAAAGTCGTGTTTGTATCCGGGCAGAAAACAGCTGAACTTTCCGAGTAATCTGTCGCAGTGAGTGAGCCCCGAAGCGCGAACTCTGTACTCATTCACCAGTAATTTCTCAGCTAACAATAGCTCTGCTGGTGATGGCACGAGGAGGTCAATGTCGTGTCCGATGTCGGGGAGAGAATCGAAGGATTTTATCGCGACGAAAGAGACTCCACGCTTTGTGAAGAAATCGCTCATCTGATCATAGAGATCAAATGCTTCGCGCGCATCGTTTGTTGCCTCGTCGAGTTCCACGGAGGAAAGACTGATCAGCTTTCCTGCCCGCAAGAGAACCTTGTTCTTCTTAGCAAGTTTCAGCATCTTCTCTTCATCTTTCACAACGAGCTTGTTGTTCCTCAACAAGGCGCTCGCTAGGAGCAGAGATTCAGCTTCTCTCCTGGCGGTCTTCACCCCTCCTATTTCCTCGAGAAAATCCAATTTCATAAAACGATGGCTCCTAGAGACTCATCGAAGAGAGGATTGAAATGTTGTTTTGACAGAATCTGGAATTTCATAGCGAGGCCTCTCCGAGTTATCTAGTACGCGGAGGATAAGTGAATCTTCAGGCAAAACTATCGGAGTCATCCCGGATCTTCACTTGTCCCCAGCTTCCATGTAGTAGTCTTGATGATGAATTCCAGTCGCGTGGTATTTATCCAATTCCGGCAAGGTCTTATCGTTGAGCAATACGATATCTTCGGATTTCTTTGTCATTAAAGCGATTGAAAGGGACGATTTTGTCTAGGAAGGGTTAAAACTCGCGGACCCGCAAGTGCCCACGCTAGGGGTCTGAAGAACGAACGAGGAAACAGTCCTTACGGCAAATCCCGCAGCGGGGACTGAAACTGTACTGCAGCCCAAGCACGGATTCAGAATTCCGTTAATGCGGCCAGTTGTAGACGAAGAGATGCTTCAAGCGGCGCTCTTCTCGTTGCAAAATGAGAAGCTTGTCATGGGAGAGAGCGTGTACAAGTTCGAGGAAGAATTTGCACGTTATTGCAGCACTCGATACGCGGTCTCAACAGCCTCTGGCACTGCCGCGCTCCAGATCGCCCTACAATCAATGGGGATCGATGAAGAGGATGAGGTTATGACGACACCGTTTTCGTTCTTCGCAACGTCCAACGCCGTAATCCACGCAGGAGCTCAACCGACATTTGCAGATGTAGAGAAGGATGGTTTCAACCTTGACCCAAAGAAGGTGGAGCTCAAACTCACCCCAAAGACTCGTGCTGTTATTCCTGTTCACCTTTACGGACACCCTTCAAGAATGAAAGAGTTCAAGGACCTGGCCGACGATAAGGGAATCAGCATCGTTGAAGACGCATGCCAAGCTCACGGTGCAGAGTACCAAGGGAGACGAGTCGGCTCCCTCGGACATGTGGGCGTTTTCTCCTTCTACACAAGCAAGAACATGACGGTATGCGGCGACGGCGGCATGATCGTGACCAACGATGAACAAGTTGCTGAGGCGGCTCGCAGCTTCAGAGATTGTGGTCGAGCGTCGAAATATACTATGTCGCGGATCGGTTACACCTCGCGGCTTAACACGGTAAACGCAGCTATTGGGAGGGTCCAGTTGAAGAAGTTGGACCAGTGGAACGAAGCTCGGAGAGAAATGGCGGACATGTACAGAAGGGAGCTGGAAGGTGTCGCAGGCGTGGAGTTACCGCCAGCTGAGACGACCGGGACAACCCCTGTGTATCATCTGTTCGTAGTCCAAAGCGACCACAGAGACAAAATAGCCTCGCATCTTGAGAAGAACGGAGTAGAAGCGGCCATTCACTATCCGGTGCCGATTCACCTCCAAGCACCGTATCGAACAAGATATGGATACTCGGAAGGATCGTTCCCGCTATCAGAGCGCCTAGCTGAACGCGTGCTCAGTCTACCTATTCATCCTGCAATTACGGCAGAAGAAGTCCGATCTGTTTCCCGTCTCGTAAGAGAGACTACGACCGCAGAGTAGACAAGGTGATAGCGTGAGCAGTACGAACCCAGTCCGAATCGCCGTCATAGGCGGTGGATACTGGGGAAAAAAAGTAATTCGAGAAATCCTAGACGTAGGCCGAACTACCGGACGAGTCCAACTTCACGCAGTCGTCGACAACTCGCCAACTATGCTTGCACAGTGCCAACAGGAATTTGGACCCCTAGACTATCGTGTAGACTATCAAGGACTTCTGACAGATCCGCAACTGTCGGGAGTGCACATTTGCACACCCAACGCTACCCACTTCGAGGTCGCCTCTAATTTCCTCAGACACGGAAAGAACGTGTTGGTAGAGAAACCCCTCACCCTCAATTCGAAGGAAGCCTACCAGCTCGTCGAAATCGCCCGGGAAAGCAAGAGGGTTCTGTGCGTCGGTCACATTCACAGATTCAACAACGGAGTCCGAGAACTTAGACAGGCCATCAACACCGGGGTGCTAGGAGAGCTTTACTATGTTCGCTTCGGATGGACAGGTTTTCTCCCTCCACAAGGATACCGCGAAGTTATCACGGATCTAGCTCCTCACCCATTCGACATTTGCAACTATCTGCTCGACATGTGGCCGAACAAGATCACTTGCAGGGGAAAAGGGTACAGAACTAAGGAGAACGAAGAAGTCGCATTTATCACAGCGGAACATCCAAATGGGCTAGCGGCCTCAGTTGAGGTAAGCTGGCTAGACAGGGAAAAGCGCAGAGATGTGACGGTGGTGGGAAGCAAGGGCATGGCATACCTAGACTGCTCGGAACAGAAAGGCGTCCTTCACGCTTCAACTAGTACCCAGATCTCCATTACGCCGAGCAACACGCTCAGAGAGGAAGTCACACACTTTGTCGACTGCATTTCAAGCAGCCTGGACTCCAAACCCTTTGCCAACCTCTCAGACGGAATTCTCGGAGCCCGGGTCGTCAGCATCTTAGAAGCCGCACGGGAGTCTCTCCGTCAGGAGCGAACCGTGCGAGTTGAGATGCCCCTGGCCGAGGAGATACCTGCAAAGTGAATCGACGGCCAAAATACTCGATCATCAAGAAGACGAAAATCGGACAGTCGTCACGGGTATATGACCAGGTAAACCTCTACGGCGGCAACATCGGAAAAAACACCAAGATAGACGCGTTCGTCTACGTCGAAGAGGGAGTCACGATAGGCGACAACTGCAAGATTCGACCCTTCGTTTTCATCCCCACCGGAGTGACCATAGAAGACAACGTCTTCATCGGACCTAGCGTCACGTTCACCAACGACAAGTACCCCAGAGCCCATGGCGAATGGAAACTTCTCGAGACCCGAGTAAAGAAGTTCGCATCAATCGGTGCGCGAAGCGTGATCAACCCCGGTGTGACCATTGGAGAAAACGCTCTCATTGGCTCAGGGTCTGTTGTGACTAGGGACATACCGGACAACGCCGTCGCGTTCGGCAACCCTGCACGAGTCGTGAGCAAAGCCCTGCCCAGTCTGGCTGCGCCAGCGAAAACACGTAGCACGAAGGGGTCGTCGCGTCTTTGAAGACAATAGCGATCATTCCGGTCTACGGGGACTCAGAGACCATTGGAACCGTTCTCGAAAGGTTCGGGCCTGGCTACGTAGACGAAGTATGCGTCGTTGCAGACAAACCTGGAATCCTCACGCTGGGAGCGATCGAAGAGGCCGGACGACAAATACGAGTTCCTGTCAAGACCATCCAAAACCCGGTCCGAAAGGGAATTGGTCATGCAATACGCCAGGGCTACAACTATGCCCTCAAGAATGGCTTTGAGCTCATCGTCATAATGGCAGGAAATGGCAAAGATGACCCACGCGAAATTCCGAGACTAACTACTCCGATCATAGAAGAGGGATACGATTACGTTCAGGGCTCCAGGTTTCTCCCCGGAGGCCGCCGAGAAAAGAATCCTTTCCTGAGAAGCATCTTCACAAGGATATTTCCATATGTCTGGTCGTTTATGACAGGAGTACGGTGCACTGAGGTCACGAACGGTTTCAGAGCCTACAAGGCCGCGATCGTGGAAGATTCGCGCATTGACCTTCGGCAGAGTTGGCTAGACGGGTATGAGCTAGAATACTACCTTCACTACAAAGTTCTCACACTGGGCTACAGATTTACTGAGAGGCCAGTTTCCAAAGATTACTCTGCAATGAAGAACAAGAAATATTCTCACATCTCTCCGTCCAAGGACTGGTGGCAAATCGTGGGGCCATTGCTCATGCTAAGACTCGGAGTCAAGAAGTAGAATTGACCGAGGTACTGGCTTCTCCAATCCGCCTAGGAGCCGAGGATTTGCACAACCTGGCTATCCTCAAAGAGTATGCCGACTTCTGGAAAGTCCCCTACACCCTTGAGCAACCTCAAGATCGAAATCAGCTACTCTTCACAACTGGACCGACACACGGTGGCGCCGTCTCTCCAGAAGGGCGTCCCATAATTATTTCCCCGGTTGGAATCGAGGACGCCAAAAACATCGCGGCACGATTCGGCCTCGAGACGTTAAGAGAAGAAGTGACCGTCCGTTTGCCAATATCCCCCGGCACATTTGTTTCTTTGAAAACCACTCTCAACCAGTTCTCCGGGTCAGGTCTCATGCCGAGGCTGAAGGACGGGAGCATAACAATTCTTCACCAGATTCTAGGATCGAACGTCCACCTGCTCTCAGCTGATCTTGTGTCAGATTATGATCGACTGATCTATGGTGGATTGGACGATAGTCCAAGTTGGAAATTCCGAGCTTTAGCGATGATGCCCTTCTCGTATGATAAGATTCCATCTTCCATAAGGAACCGATTTTTCAAGGCAAGGAAGGGTATTGCTGAGTTCAAAGAGGACATGCTCGGACCCGTCGAGTGTCTCAGAACAATCTTCCTGGCCAGCCTGTTGGTTGCTTCCGGAAAGACGATTCCACGAATCGGATTCTGGAGGAGAGGCAAGTCCCATGCCCTAGCTGTCAGCCACGATGTGGAGACAAGGGTTGGCTTAGAGGATGGTGCGAGCAGACTTGTCGAAGTGGAAAGAGAACTGGGTATCCAATCAACCTGGAATATTCCCAGCGAGCGTTACCCATTGTCTTCTCAACTTTTGACATATCTGACGAAAACAGGAGAGGTTGGAGGGCATGACACAAAGCATGATGGCCGCCTGGTCTTCACAGGATCCAAGGGCTTGGTGGAGAGGTTAATTCGGTGCAAGGAAACGCTTGAGCTCCTCGCCAATAGTGAGATTCGAGGATTTAGGTCCCCGCTTCTGCAACATAGCCGAAAGATTTTGGACGCGGTTGGCAAGGCGGGCTACAAGTTCGACTCGTCGGTCCCTAGTTGGGAGGCTCTATCTCCAACGTCACTCAGACCTCACGGGGTCGGAACTATCTTTCCATTCTCCGTTTCCGGTGTAACCGAGATTCCGGTGTCACTCCCCCAAGATCATCAGTTGATTAGAGTTGGTGGGTTGGACATCTCACAGGCAGTCGATCGACTCATCGATGTCTCAAAATGGGTGAAGGGCATAGGAGGAGTCTGTGTGCTGCTTGTACACCCGGACTACGAGTTTGGCCTGGAAACGGGGCAGGAAGAGTATCGCCATCTCCTCCAGTCTTTTCGTTCCGACCCCGGCTGCGATATTATGACACTCGGCGAAATGGCCGACTGGTGGGCTAATCGAGAACAATCCCAAATTAGCATCCTGGAAGGAAAGGTGATTTTGCAACAAGCCAATGGTCCGACGGCAGCAGATGCGCTAGAACTCGAGTTTGTGACCGAATACGGGACTGAAGGCTTCAAAGTGGAAAGATTAGCAGATTCCACCGTCGCGAGTTATCGAGAGGATCGGAGATGTAGCTCATGATAACCCAATGAACTTCCTCGTCTCGATCCTAGGGACTCTCTACTACACGACTGCGCTTTCAGTGATTGCTGTCTACACATTAGGGCTTGCAATATTCTTCAGGAACGCCGCAATGCCTTCGCCGAAAGGTTTGCGTCGAGCAAACCCTACGGTATCCTTGGTGATTCCCACCTACAACGAGGCATCGATCATAGGCCAGAAGCTCGACAACGTCCTAAAGATCGACTATCCTAGAGAGAAGCTCGAAGTGATCGTGGTCGATAGCGCTTCTACCGACGAAACACGAACCATCGTCTACAGATTTGCCGAAGAGCACGCGCACCAACTCAACCTGGTTCTGATAGAACAGCCATTCAGACGAGGCAAGAGCGAGGCAATAAACGAGGCAATGCGAAGAGTCAGGTCAGAAATACTGATACTAACGGATGCGGACGTCACCTTCCCATCTAATTCGGTGTCAAGACTCGTCGAGAACTTGTACGAGTCCGAGATCGGTGCTGTTTCTGGAGTTGAGGTCCCGGTTGGAGCGAGGTCGTTTCTGGCAAATCTTGAATCCGGGTACCGGCGAATCTACACAGCTGTCAGGCTAGCAGAAGCAAGCATCGACACGCCGTTCATGTGCGAGAGCGAACTCTCTGCATACAAGACCGAACTCTTAGAACCTCTGCGTCCCGGGACTGTGTGCGATGACGTAGAGCTTACGGTTACAGTGAGAAGAAAAGGTTTGAGGGCAGTCTATGCTTCCAATGTTCCGTTCTTCGAATCAGAGGCGGACAAGCTCGGACCCAAGTTCAAGCATAAGTTCAGAAGAGGGATGAACAACCAACACGCGTTACTTCAAAACTCGAGCGTGCTGTTTGGAAGGAATCTTGGGAACTATGGCAGCATTGTATTTCCCTTCGAATTCTTCGTTCACATAGTTTCGCCAGTCCTATTGACAGTTGCGCTCTTTTCGTTTCTTGCATTTGCAGTTCTTGCACCCATCGCGAGCGCGATTGCTCTCCTAACAACAATTGTACTTTCTCTGCCGACGCTCGTCCTTACCCGTTTGTTGGTCAACCGGTATCGGGGCGTCGAAAATGAGAGTCCACGAGGGTCGGGGTACTGGGTATTGGGCGCGTTCGCCTTCCTAGCTTTCCAGCTGCTCCTGATGGCCAGCTTGCTCAAGCTTGCCTTTGGAGGGCCACAAGTGAACTGGCAACAGATCCCGGGAACTCGAGTTGCAGTAGAAGCTGCGGCTCAAAGCGTGTAGAAGAGAGCGTCTTTCACGCCTATTTGGAAGACTTGACGGGTTTCTCTCTAATCGTGTCTGAGGTAACTAGTGAGTTTCGGCAGGAACACGATAGGAACGATAAGCCGCCACGGGCGCGGAACCCAAGACATAGAGGCTTAGTAGAAGTGCGTTATAAGAGGGAAGAAAGAAGGGCCCGATCCCGAGTATCACGCCGATGGTTATGGAGAGTAGGACGCTCAAGAAGACGCTCAAGAGTAGTTGCTCGAGAACGTTGATCTGCTCACCTGGGAAGATTATCCGGACTGTCAAATACCCTGGAACGAAGCTCAATATTCCGAGCCCGAAAACAATTTTGAGAAACAATAGGGCCCCGGTCTGGGTCTCCAAGAATACTAGAAACGATTCGGAGACTGCAACGATTATTGCCAGATATACCCACCAAGTGTCCCAGTAGGAGGTAAGATATTCCTCGAACGAGCTAGCCCCGGCCGGAAGGTACAACTTGATCTCTCCCTTGGATTGCATTTGCCTGATCAGAGGTAGAAGCTCCGCATCTCCGACCTCAATCATCTCATCTTCAAGGCATTTCTTGAGAGAAGCTAGGGTGCGAGGACGGCGCTTTGCCACAACAATCAATATGGCCTCTCTCGTTAACGCGGGCAAATCCTAAAGCCTAACCGCCTCCGTCCGGCTTGAGACCCAGATATGCGCTTCCGTCAACTGGCCCTTCTGGGGACCCTCCTCCTTCTCGTCTGCACTCTTTCAATCACGCCTAACAAGGCGTTGGGTCAGTCGGCCCCAGTCGAAATTGCACAAAGTAAGATCGTTCAAGCCTTTCAAATTGTGCAGCAAGCAGATTTGGAAGGTGCCTCTCCTACAGTAGTATCCCAACTTGCAAGCAATTTGAATCTCGCCCTGTCGTACGAGCAGAGTGCAATTCAACTGCTCTCGACAAACAAGACTGGATCAGGCGTCTACGCAAGTCTGTCTCTTAACGTGTCCACCGCGGCAGCGGTTCAAGCTCTGAGCGCAGCTAGCGCTGCCCGTACTCAGACGTTTCTCGGCCAGCTAGGCGCATACTCGCTTGCCGTAGCGAGCGGCCTAGGCTCTACGCTCATGGTTCTTGAAATCCATCATGTCAAGAGCTTCGTCCGAAGGACAAGATTGCGCAGACTCCGCTTAGAATGAGGGCAACGAGAGTGCGACGAAGGATCATTACTTTTGTCGTCTTGTTCGCATGCTTCAGTCTGATCTACAGTTCTGTAGCCTATTACGCCCTCAGTAAGCCACCTGCTCAGCCATTTATTGGATGGGGAGTCTTCTCGCCGAGTGATACCCTTTCTAATTATTTCTCAGGAGTCGGAATAAATGTCACTGCCCACAAGGTTCTGAACTGGCATTTCGAAGTGACGAATCATATGGGTTCGATCCAGTACATTGGAATCGTCTATCGTTTAGGAAACAGTACCAACAGGAATCCCAATGCTACCACGCCAAGTACCGCCCCGCAGATAGGAAACAATTCAAGGTTCATCCCGAACGGGCAAACCGCTTCCATCAACTTCACCTGGAGCATCAATTCCGAAAATCAAGCTGGAGGGTTGGTAATCCTCAACATGACCATCAATGGCCAGCAGGTATCTCCTCCTATTGGAGCTGTCAAGGGATTGAAGTTCAGATTCTTCTTTGAGCTCTGGACGTATGACCTAACGGCTAACTCACTATTTTACGGATACGAAGTATCCGGCTCTCGGATAGGCGATTGGCTTCAAGTCTGGTTTAACGCCGCTTAGATCTCCCTCTTCAGCCTAGACTTGGATTAGCGAAGATCTCGTCTGTACCTGTCGAATAGACTAAGTTGAAGTTCTGCGTGACGTTATTCGCGAAGTCGTTTCTGACGACGTAATAATAAGTCGCGTTGTGTCCAAATCTTAGACTGTACAGGTTCTGCCAGTAGCTAGGAAGCACGATGTAGCTTGCCGTGCTGTCGGCCTTCGAATAGGTCAAGTTGAAACCCGGAAGAGTTGCGTCGCTGTTCGGCTTTACAAAACCACCGGGCTGGCCGGCAATGCTGTTCTGTTCCAGTTTCGGTTGGCTGACTGCGCCTTGAAGGCCAGCATAGAACCGCCAGCCATCCTCATCCGGCTCGAGGAACAAGATGGAATGCTGTTGCAGCCCAGCAGCGACATTTGCGGCGTAGAGCGAAGAGCCGGGTATGTAGTGGAATGGGTCGATCCCATACCTCGTTATTGGTATGAGGACGGCGAAGAGAACCATCATGACGATGAATCCTGTTCTGAAGAGTCGGAAGAGGTCTCTTCCCCGAAAGGTAAGCACGGATCTTCGTTCGAGAAGCCAGGCAGTTAGAATGACGAAGGGAACAAGTGCGAACAAGTAGCTTCTTTGGAGAACATCGGTTCGGCCAAAAACTGCGATGGGTATCGTTGATACCCCTGCTAGAAATAGACCTCCGAGGAATAGCTCTCTTGGCTGGAGTTTTCGCAAGAAGAGAAAGTACGAGAGTCCGGCTGCCCAGACAATGACGGAGACCAGTTGTTCCATTAGGACTGTAATCCCGTAGCTGTAGGATGGTGTCAATGGAAGGGACGCTTGCGTCTTGATACCGATCGGTAATTGTGAGAGGGTCAATAGGGCCTTAGCCAGGATTGTGGTCTGTACAAGGTTCAGTGCATCTACAGCCACAACAAACCACCAGAATAGGACCCAGCAAATGAGAACGCCGAGTGGTAGCAGAGATCTTGCGGTTTGTTGCAGGAAGGTTTTCTTCGATTTTAGTAGCGACAATATCAGAAAACCGGTGAGGCCAAGGGTGACAGCAAGAGGCGTCTCAGGATGGCTCCCGACAAAAATAGGGATCGATGCCAGTCCGGTCATGGTCCAGAGCTTCCGACGTGGTGCGTCCTCGATTATTTTCAGAACTATGAATATGAGGCCTAGGTAGAGGATCAACTCCAGACTTTGGGGCGAGAGGTGAAACTGGAACCACATCCCCCCGAGAAACGTGGCTGAGGCAATCGATGCATATTGCGAGCTGAACATTCGCGTGATGACGTACACCATGAACACGATCACAAGTGAGAGTCCAAGAGGATAGAATCTCATGAGCTGGAACGGATCTATTCCCGCAATCGAAGTCAATTGCCCGACGAACAAGAATACCCCCGGAAACTGGTGACCATACCAGCTTGGAGAGTTCAGCCAGGCCTGATAGTTGAGAAGGTTAAGCGAGTTTCCGGTGTGATAGTAGGCGTCTAGAAACCTTGGGTCTTCGTAAGCGAAAGATGGAAGCCCGATGAGATAGAATGAAAGTAGGAACAGGGCCGATATATCTAATGCGATTTGTCCCCGTCCACGGAAAATGGAACGAGTGAAAATCAAAGCTAGTGTGGCTGCAAGCCCCCACCAATACGTAAATGGCAGATTGGAATAATAGAAGAAGGAGTTGGCTGTGAAGCTTGTAATTCGAAAAGTCGAGGCCGTGACAAACCAAAGAGAGACTGCCTGAGTTACAAGCGCTAGGGTTAAGATGAAGATCGGCGTGTTGATCGTTTCGTAGAAGGGTTTGGAACTTGGAGGCACGAGTTCCTGCTCAGTAGCCAAGCGAGCCATGTATCGAGGTTCATGTTCCAACTCGACGCGTTGTCTTGTTCTTGTTCTCGGTGTGCGCCCTTCGCTCTCCAGTCGAATGATCCAGAATCCAGTGACTAGAGCTAGCTCTGTGATGGCTGCGGCTATGACCCATGGGTTGAGTAGGACTAGGCCGAGTGGGAAATTCTGGGATAGCCAGGATTTCAAGAAAGAGTTAGATTGGGTCTCGAGAAACGTCCAATACAACAGAAGGGAGATGATGACAGTCTGGGAAACGAGAAGTATCTCAGTCCGCAGTTTGTGTGACATTTGTTTTCCCGCGAGCTAGCCTCGAATCGTTATTTTCTTGTCCCGACGCTCATTTCCAGATTCGGGTTTCAGGCGTAGACTCCTATAAGGTCGAGGGGGACGGCTGTCGCGTCTGTATCGATGGTAATCTAAAGATGTAGAATTATCGATATTTGGGACAATATTCTAATCTGGGATATATGGTCGTGTTAGTTTGTTGGGGTTCCTAGAACTGTCTCTAAACAAAGACTCTATTCTTGGCGCCACCGTTGCTGGCAAGGCTAACACTGTTGAGTCGTGTCCCCTTTGTCGGATCTCTCAAGGAGAGGTATTGGCCGAGTTCCAGAGGTGGAAGCTAGCGAGGACCAAGACGATGAAGGGCCATAGAGAGCGACTAATGCTATTCCACAAGGATCACGTCAAGACTCTCGACGAAGGAACTATTGGAGAAGCTTACCTGCTATTGATGAAGGCTGGTTCAAAGTTCTTTTCCTACACCGACAAGTGGGCGATATTCGAGCCTGCGTACGCTACTGTCCCGGATCACTGGCACAGAGTCGCCTCGGATTTGGACAAAAACGCGGAGGATGATGCCCAAATTCTCAGGACTCCCCGAATGATCATCGACAATTACCAGGGGACTTTGTCTAGAGCCTACCCTGATGACGATCCGGTTGAGGCAGAGACAAAGCACCGATAGACTCCTTCCCCAATTATTTTCAAGTAGGAATCATAGCCCAGCCCCAGAAAACCTTGGAACCCACCAGTATCTTCGGGGCGCGACGGGGAGAGATCTTGCGAGTGGACAGCAGATCTCGCTCGGGGGAGTTTCAGCAACCCCTGACCTTCGCAACCCAAGATGCTTCTATGGTTACAAACGAAACTATGATTCAAGCAAGTCAGCCAGCTGATTGAGGTTCTTAACTTCGCTCACTAGAGTCCGTGAGTATTTCTTGCCCTCGGTCGAGTTCTTTCTGTTTACCCATACTGTATTGATGTTGAGACGTGTGGCAGGCTCAACGTCGTGGTAGAGACTAGCCGCAACGTGAAGCCAGCCTCTATTGGGCCCGATGCGCTTCCGTGCTTCTAGAAAATGCTTTGTCCCGGGTTTGTATGATCTCACATGTTCAGCTGTAACGACTATGTCGAATGGTACTCTGAAGTGTTTCAATGTGCCCTTTAGAAGGTCATCGTCAATGTTAGACAGTATTCCCAGCTTGTAGTATCGAGCAAGCTTTTCGAGAGCAGAGTTAGTGTCCGTAAACGGACGCCAGGTAGGAAGTTGTTCCGCAAGTAGATCAGATGTCCCTTCTGGAATTGTCTTTCCCATGCCTTTGGCTGCAGAGTTGAATGCTTCAGCTAGGACTTTGCGGTACGACTTGTAGGGCTTTCGTGCCTCAATTCTCTTTTCTTCTTCTTGGTAAATGTTGGATAGGTCGGATTCTTCGGAAGGAGTTAGTCCCAGATTCTTGAGCGTTCGCTTGAAGGCGGCCCGGATGCCTGTTTCCCAGTCGATAAGGGTTCCGTAGCAGTCAAATGTTATGACCTCATAGTCACGGTTTCTTCCCAACTTCTTTTTCCTCTTGAACTCATGTTAAGAACGGTAAGTAGTTGCTAAAACAATCATTGATCCCGTTTTGCCGGAATAGGCGCAAAACGAAGCCCATGGCTGGCTGAAATACTGGATCCAAATCGCCCATTATCAACCCTGATCGGGGATCTGAAGCATCTCCCTGATTTCGTTTGCGAATCGTTCGGGAATCTCGAGATAACTCCAGCAAACGGTCCTCCATCCAAGCCCGGATCACGCCCTGAATCGGAAGACTCGCACATTATCACTACCAGACAGGAAATCTTGCAGAACAAAAGGGGGGTACTAGCGAGTGCACTTCGCGCCGCAAGAGTGGTTTGGCGAAAAAGTAGGACGTGTCGAGCAGTCTTTGTTTTTTGCTGGTTTTTTTGGAGCCTCGGGCGGGGTTTGAACCCGCGACCCTGCGGGGCAAACGGACGGGTTTGCCTTTCCGCTTACGAGGCGGATGCTCTCCGGTGTGAGAAACATCTACCAGGCTGAGCCACCGAGGCACCAAGTCAACGCTCGACAACGCTTTGACTTAAGAGTATTAGTTACAGAGAACTTTTGTCAAGTCCAATCTCGAATTACCATGTGTCGAACGACACCATCACCGTCTCTGACTGGCTGAATGATACCTCTGTCGGAGCGGATGCTCGAAGAAACCGTAAGCAAGTGCTGAGGCTCTACTCGACGGCTAATGGTAAGACCGTTGAAGAGATTCTTGAAGAGATCACGACTGGAAGAGTGTCACTCTACACTACTGCGAGAAGATTAGTCGATTCTATGCGGGAGAGAGAACTCAAACCGTCTACGGTCTTCTTCTACCGCAGTCTGCTACCTGGCTTCTTTGAGTCCGTGCTTGGAGAAGAGAATTTCAAACAGAAGGTGTTCGACAGACTGGTTCCTGCCGGAGAGTTCTACGTCTCAACGACCAAGAAGTCTCCGACTCCTGATGAAACTCGACAATTGCTTCGAATCGCAACTCCACAATATCGTGCTTTGGTCGGAGTAGAAGCATGTACTGGAATGCGAATCGGCGAGGCAGTCTCTCGAAAGATGTCGGACTTAGAGATTAGACCGTCTGGAATCGGACGGATCAAACTCCAAGTCGGACAGACTAAAGCCAGAATCAAACGGTACGTCTTCGTGACGAGAGAAGTTATAGAGTGGATTCGACAATATCACTTGAGACTGAAGAGTCCGAGTGAATGGATGTTTCCTGGTGAAAAAGGGACACATCTTGCGGAAACTACTGCGTGGACGGAGATGAAGCGACTCTTTGGACTATGCGGAATGAAAGACACAGAGGACGAAATCTACAGCACGCATTCGTGGAGACTCTTCGCCGATTCTCAGATGTCGAAAAGCGGACTCGACCGAAAATACATTGCTCTAATCGTCAGTCACAAGTCGAAACTCGGTGCAGAAAGCCATTACAAAGATTGGGATGAAATCGAGCGGCAGTGGATCGAGAAGTGTGAGGAGAAACTTACGTGGCTAACTGATAGAGTCGAAGTTACCGTTGTTGATCCTGTGGCTCGAAAACAGAACGAACTAATGCTCTCAGTTTTGGAAGCGAAAGGACTGTTGACTCCTGAACTACTGAGCAGTATCAACCGAACTAAGGAAAGGGGAAAGATTACCGAGCTAACAAAAGAAGAAGTGGAGAATCTACTCGAAGATCAGACGGACAAGACAGGAGTCGAAGAACAATGATCGAACGAGTCGAGCGAGTAGTCGGAGCAACAGCGTTCTTACTTGTAGTAGTGCTGATTCTTGTGTCAGTAGTCGTACTTCTCGGGTATCTGAGCTATCTTGGGGTTGCAGTGATGTCCGTCGTGGGACTTGCAATACTTCTGCCGGTAGTCCTGGCTCTGCCATTAATGATTCGGCTGTTTCTACCGAAGAAGAACGAAGAATAATTTGAAGAGGCTTGACATTTGGTAACAATGCGGCTAAGTGCGGGATTAGGTATCGCGGACAGTTTAGATGCGGATTAGAATGAAAGATGGACAAGCAGTCGGAAAGCCGACGTTTACAAAGCATGATGATGCTCCGATAGAAGCAGGACTTCGAGCGCACATCTACACCAGAAATTTTGTAACAAATGCCTACTACAAGCGAGAAGCGGTAATGCACAGAACTTTCAAAGACTCGAAAGGACGGTGGGTAGTAGAAATGTGGGTGAAGTCATTGCGCAGATATCTTTGCCGACTTGCGGAATACTATGACCAACCACGAAAGGGAACGCCAGCGTTTCCGATCAGAGTCTATAAGAACGGAACAGTAGTCTCGGATGAAGAGGCGGAAGATGGGGAGATTATCTACTAAACAGCTTGCGCTAACTAACGTAGTCGGTTGCTCAGGACTCAGGGTCTTAGCTCTCTAAGTACTTCTCTATACCTTCGAGAATCCGCACTCCGGTTTTGAGTTTGTCCACACGCGAAATTTTCTGAATCGTGATCAGAGGGAATTTCGAGTGTGCAATTCTCTCAGCTTCGTTAGGATTAGTCGCCTGGACTCGAATCTCGAATCGGCGACCGTCTTTCAGCTTAGAGATCACGTTGTACGGATGGACCTTTGAAGTACCGACACCGAGTGGTAGGGCGAATCAACCACCTCCGACTCTACGAACTTCTGCACCACCGGGTGCTTCAGATGTGGAAGGCAGATGCATAGAGACTCCAGCAGGTGTAATCGGAACTTCAACGCTTGGGGATTCAAGATTCTCCATCTCGTCGAGTGGCTTAACGGAAAGGATCTCAACTTTCGGAAACTCCTCCTGTACAAGTTCGTAGGCTTCTGCGTCCGTCAAAGCCGACACTTCGTACCACTGGAAACGTCCGTCGGGCAATACCGATTTGACAAGAAACAATCGGAGATCGCGTAGCTCGTTTCGGATTCTTACGATTCCACCGACAGGAATGACTGTCCCGTCTTCTCGTGTTCTAAATTCTATTTTCTATTCGCCTCCGCTCGCTACTTGAGATTCTGCGAGTAGGAAAGAGCAGGTTGGGACTTCCTACCTCGACCTTCGATAGCATCCTCTCTATTCCTCAGACATCTTCCACAAATTTTCCATTCACACTCTATGCCGCAGTCAAAACAGACACCTGTTCGAGCGTCGAGTGTTATGGGTCTGATTTCTTGAAGCAGAGAACTCATGTGATTTTACTTCTCATTTTTGAAATCTGAACAGGATCAAATCCCATAATCTTTATTTCAGAAGGAGAAAGTTCAGAGAGCGCAAGAACCGTCCGGACCTTACGGCTCTGATCATCACGAAACTTGTTTTTTTCCACAAGTGCAACCCGTCGCTGAACGACTGATCTTCTGCTGACAGTACCCAGAGCAATTGAACCGCCTCCATGACCGGATGAGGAGTGATACGCTTTTCTGTGTCCGATCAAATCTAACCAAGACGGGAAAATCTCGAAACACGTTGAACACTGAACACGTTGAGTCACCAATTCACGAGTCCTCGGTTCGGTCTTCTCCGGTGACGCTTTTTGTTACCCCGACTTGGCTGTGGAGCGAGTCTTCTCCTCAATGCTCGTAGCCTCCATTAGCTTCACGACAAGAACGACAACGAGTGTCACTTCCTTTGAAATTCGGACTCTGAGTGAAGACGAATCCACACAATGCATTCGGACTCAAGACCGTGAAGTTTCCCTGCAATAGCCCGTTGCTGACGATCATATTGGCGACTTTCCTGGTCCATGTTCCACTGTGGTCTTTCAGTTCTACTCAACGAAAGAGTCCGAGACGCAGAATCACAGAGAAGAGAATGAAGAGCGCAATCACACTAATGGCTCCAGCAAGAATTACACGCTGATATGGAGTCAGTGGTTCAGGGTCACGCCACAAGATCACAATCTCGTGAATTTTTGAGTGTTCGACCATTCCTTCGAGTTTAAACTCATAGTCTCTTTGGCAGTCTCGACAACTGACGAAATATGTCCGCTCGATCAACCGTGCACTCCGGCAAGATAACTGACGACATTTGCAATCAAAATCAGAATGAATATACAGAGTCCGAAGAAGATCAAATACGCTCGAAGTGTTGAGTGGTTTCGACTAACCTGTACTTCGTTAACGTGTTTACGATACACACTGATACTCTTTCGTGGAACGACAACGTGTGTCTTCGCAAGACTTGACAGTGCTGGAACAATAACAACTTCAGACTCGCTTCGCTCGTCGAAGAACTGTTGATCGAACTGAGCTATGCGATCACGAACTTCAGGAGAACGGAGATAGAGCGTGCGTTCGATACGTCTTGTTTCTCCTTCCGATTCTTTCTGCCGTTTCTTTCTCTCTTCTTCAAAGTGGAATGACGCATGCGCTTTGATCTTGTCAGAGGCTTGAGTATTGAAGTCGAATTGAAGGTGACAGACGGAGCAAGTGTAAAGAGCAAAAGTCTTCTGAATTCCGAAGTCTCGAATCGAATCGAGATCACGTTGTTGTTGGAAACGGTGCTCTTCGACGTGAGAGTCGATTTTGGAGTCATTAATCTCAAGTTTGCAGAACGGACATGTTGACACTTAGTTGTCTCCCTGGTCTCTTTTGTCAGAAACAGAAACGTCGCGAACTTTGCCTGCGTCACCGATTACGACTCCGACGTTCTCGACGGATTCTTTTAGAAATCCAGTAATCGTAACGGGTTTCAGTTCTTGCTGTGGCTTCTGTTGCTGTTCCTGTGGCTCAGGCTGAGAGTCTCTTGACTCAATCTCCGCAACGCATTCACGACAGAGAACAGAACCCTCGAAACTTGCTCCGATTTCACGACCGAGAATTACGACACCACAACGAGAACACACATACTCAGCCATTTCAACCTCAAACTTCCGACGCTCAGCATCTACGGCTTCAGGATCACGTTGCTGAACAGGGAAACGCTGAACTTCTCCAGATTTTTTACTACTTGCCCAAGACATTATTCAAAGTCTCCAAGAACCTTGAGTGGAGTTTCGAAGTGTAAGCGCACGACACTCTGACAAACGAAACAAAATCCATAGATGCAGTCCGAAGGCTCGACAGAAACAACTACGGAGCTACAGAAGGTACAGAATGCGATCATCACTTTTTACGAGGACAATCGGAAGCCCTACAATTCCAGCATTTACCACAGTGATCGCAGAGAT
>DASYWW010000030.1 GCA_035935655.1 Candidatus Bathyarchaeia archaeon | reverse complement strand
GAAACGCAGTACCGGTTTTCCACCGGCGCCATCGTGGACGCAGTTATCCGGACGGGCGAGAAGATTATCCCGGTGGATTCGAAATTTCCTCTCGAATCCTACCGTCGTCTTGTTGAATCCGGAGAGGATGCGCGCAAGGAGCTTTTTCAGGCTGTGCGCAAACATGCTGAGTCGATCTCCGAAAAATACATCCTTCAAAATGAAAACACTCTGGATTTTGCGTTGATGTTTGTGCCCTCTGAGGGAGTATTTTACGAGCTGTTAATGACCTCCGACTCGAAGCTGGGCCGGCTGGACGATTATTGCCGAGCGAGAAGCATCCTCCCAGCTTCACCAAACACTTTGCACGCATACCTCAGTGCGATTCTGATGGGACTGCGCGGAATGCAAATTGAAGAAAACGCGAAACACATTCTTGCGAGCCTCGCGGGGCTTGAGGGCCAGCTCGATTCCTTTGGCAAAGTGTTTGACACCTTGGGAGGCCATCTTCGACATGCTCAACAGAGTTATGACGAAGCGGACCGAAAACTGGATCGAGCGCGAGGAAGTCTCGAACAAATGGCACAAGGTACGCTGTCCGAGGCCGCGCCGAAAGCGTTAGAAGCGTCCACCAAGGATTGAACACAGCGTCGATGAGCTCATTCCGGCCCAAAGAGTGATTCCTTTGCTGCGCGAATAAGAGCTCCGTAATCTCCTGCAAGATCTTCTGGCGCTAGTTTTTGGAGTTGCACGCGCAGCGCAGAGGTATCTGGATTGTTCTTTCTTAAATTACCAAGGACATCCTCGAAGATACTTTTCTCTGCGCTTGGCGCGATCTTGCGTGCCGCATCCAAGAAGGCCCGAGCAGCAGGGATGCCGACGGCATCAATGCGCCTGATGAGGTGAACGGATAAGGAAAATTCTCCAGCTCGCAAACCCTTTAGTCGAATTTCGACTGAATTGTCGGTGCCCCCGCTAGTCTGGACGAGGTCCCCTTTGCTCAACACATGCACGACGCCGGGCTGATTATTGTGAATCTGGAGACTGACGGGTTCGACTGTGCCGATAATCCGAATTTTGATTCTCTTCTTCTTTCTCTGAGAAACATTCTGCAGAGGGGCATCAACACGGACCAATGTAATCGGGGTTGAAGCAGTCTGTTCACTGGTCGTCAGATTCAACTCTGTCATACCAGGTTGTGAATCTGGTGGAGGAAGGACAAACAACTCTGAGGGAGAGGCAGCAAGGACAAGAGCGCGGCTCGCGCCCAGAATTACTTCATTCTTGTCGGCATCGCCATCAAACCCGGAGCCCCGGATTTCTACTTGTCCGTTTAGAGGATCGAGGCGGGTCGCTGCGTCCAAACTTAATTTCGCAGCATCTTCGGGCTTCTGCACTTCACCAGCCGCGCAATCCTCCGTGCCTTGAATTCGCGCAAATAGAATTCCCGGGGAAGCAGGGGCGAGAAAATGTGCTCGGCCACTCTCGTCTGTGGTGAGCGTTTCTCCGTCAGACAATAAGATTTGCACGGTTGCTTCAGTGTGCCCATCTGGCCCGAGGACACCCAGAGTTGCGGGCATGCCTGCTGCGAGCTCTCGTGGCAAAACAATTCGGTCTTTTCGCTGCGCTTGAGCCGGGGCTTCTGTGGAGGTAAATATGAAAGAGGCGACGAAAAGTAAGGCAAGCATCTTACCCTGTCCACTGCGCATGGGACAATTCTAGCTTGACTCCTTAGGAAGATAACATGCAGTTCAGAATTTATTCTTGCGGCTGGCTTCGCGATACTGGCACCATTCACATTCACCCGCGTCTGGCGGACTCGGCTTCTCAAGCACTTCGAGTATTTCGCCTATGAACCCCTGGAACTTTCTATCGTCTCGTTCAATCGGAATCCAAGTAAGTCTTCCCGTGAGTGACGCCTCGCTGGCAGTGGGGTTTGCAAACTTGCGCGGTTCATACACTAGAAGCCCTAGACGCCGAATAGGCGAGAGGTTCACATGTCCAACTGCCGCTTGTTCAAGCGCGAGGGCATAGGCATGAAGCTGCCGCCCGTACAGCTGGACATGTTCTGCACGCGGAGATGAAGTCTTGAAATCAATGATCGCGTAGGAGCCGTCGTCGAATTTCACGAGCGTATCGATTTTCCCGCGAATCATGCATGCCTTATCGTGACCTGAAACCTTGATCGGCTTCGATTGAACCCAACTGACACTCGAATCGACTATGCCCGGAGGGAGAAAAGGCATCGCTTTCTCAGTCCGCTCGCCGGAGTAGCAGTTCTTCATCTCTCCATCGATAACTGTAAAAATTTTGGCCATGGGCATAGAAGGTCGCCGGAAGCCTTCGCGGACTTTCAGATAGAAGCACCTTTTGCATTCTTCCCACAAGAATGCAAAGTCCGATGGGTTCAACACCCATTGAGAATCGGCTGCGTTCTTTTTCTTGCTATTCAAGGCTAGTTAACTCTCCTCCTCAGTCGTCCAAACGAACCACAAACGCAGTCAGTTGCTGCTCTCGCTCGATCCGGTCGGCCAGTTCATGTGCCAGATCTTCAGTGTTCATCCGCCCGACGCGAACACGGTAGATGGTTCCCGTCGATAGTTCCACCGTGGCGATGGTGACGGGAGAATATTGCGCCTCGAGCCTTTCTCTCATGCGAACGGCATTCTCCTCCACTTGGAATGCCCCCACCTGAACTCCGAAAAGGCCAACTTCCGGATTCGGCCCGCCAACAGTTTCGATGCGAACTGGCGCGGTTCCGGTTCCGACCATGCCCAACGCAACGGCCGCGGCATAGGAGAGGTCGATAATGCGATTGGCTACAAACGGACCACGGTCATTTACTCGGACAAGGGCCTGTTTGCCATTATTGAGATTCGTCACACGAACCACGGCGCCAAATGGGAGTGTCCGATGCGCCGCCGTGTATTGAAACATGTCGTAAGTTTCTCCATCCGAGGTGCGGCGCCCGTTGAAGGGTACACCGTACCAGGATGCGATTCCCTTTTCGCTGTAATGGCCCAGAACCTGAGTGCCGGCCGACGGAGGAGGAACAGGCGAAGTGGGCCTCTTTTCTGGAATCGGAGACGGTTCTGCAGGAAATTGTGGAGGAACAGGTGCCGGCGCAGGAGGGTTGGCAGTCATTCGATGATGACCGCAGCCAGCAATTAGCATCACGGATAGAATGACCCACAGGACTGTAGGAATATTCTTTTCGTTTGGAATACTTCCAATTAAGAGCTGTCTAACCCCGAGAACTCTCACCGTTTTTCCTAAGCGTCCTTTCCCAGCAGCTGACGAACAATTTCATATATACGCAGCGTTCTTTGCGTGTGCTTCTAAAGTTTTCCGGTATTATAGGAACGCGGCAGAGTGGCCGCAAGGATTGCCGTTGCCTCTTTCGCATCGCTGGCGTTGGAAGCTCGACCGATGGCGCGAACAATTCGCGGCCATGTTCCGTTCTGAAGAAAGGCAGCCGCGTCCGAAGCTCTGTCCCTCCTGCGGCACACTCGTCGGCTCGACCGCAAAACGCTGCCACCAGTGCGGCACGAGCATGACATTTTCAATTGCAGCGGCAAGCCGGTCTTTGAGCCATCTCCTACCTTCTAACGCGCCGGTCACTTATCTGATCCTGAGTTCATGCTGCATCATATACGGGATTAGCTTGCTTTTGACCATTCGCATCGGTGGCATGCGTTCGGGCATGTCCGGAGGAGTACTCGGAATATTGATGAACATCGGTAGCGTCCATCCGTCCGTCTTGGGGCGTTTGGGTGGCTCCTTACGGTTTCCTGGAGACATTTTTCTTCCTTGGCGCCTAATCACTGCATGCTTCTTGCATGCCAATTTGCTTCACATTTTTTTCAATATGTGGGTTTTAGTGGACATTGGTCCAGCTGTTGAAGAACTTTATGGATCACCTCGCTTCTTCTTCCTCTATATTGTGAGCGGCATTGGTGGATATCTCCTAAGCGGTTTCATGGGTAATTCGGGCATCGGCGCATCAGGCGCCATAGTCGGACTGATCGGCCTGCTTCTTGCCATCACATATCGTCGAAGGAGCGCCGGGATGCAGATGCTCCGCGAGCAAATCTGGCGATGGATCATTTACCTCGCCATTTGGGGGTTTCTGCCGGGAATGCACATCGATACTTGGGCCCACTTAGGCGGTGGTATCACTGGCTTCATACTTGGAAAACTGATGTTGGATCGCGCCCCGGCCGATTCGACCGAACGCAGACGTGCTTATGCACTAGGCTGGCTAACAGCCGTCGCCGTGCTGGCCAGTTTTATCTTCATGGTTTTCAGGCCCTACCGACCGCTGTTCTAGGCAAGGATTCCTGTCTATTTCAATCAGAGCTTTCTCGCCACGATAACGCTGTAGTGGAACCCGGAAATTATCGTAAACGCGGCCACCAAATCGATCAGTACATGACGTCCAAAACGAAGCACCGGATTTTCGGTGACTGCTGCCAAAATCACCACGAGCACGAGCAGAAT
>DASYWW010000029.1 GCA_035935655.1 Candidatus Bathyarchaeia archaeon | reverse complement strand
TGACCCCAGGCCAGATAGTTGGTCAGACCCTTGTACACTTTGCCGAGAACCCCTTCGATGTAGAAGTAGAAAACGGCAGTGACCGCCGTCGCGATGACGCCGACCACAAGGAATGATATGTATCCGGTGAAGAACCAGGTGCCGCCGCCGTTGCCGGCTATGACTCTGGCTGCCGAGTAGTAGTCTGACTTGCCCGTGAAGTACTGCAACGGGTCAAGGATCAGGATTGTTATGATTGTGGCCGCGATGCCTTCTGCTACTGAAGCCCAGATGAACCTTCCCGCCCACTTGCCTTGCAATGTTTGCGTTTTCTCTCGCCTTCCTAACCCGCAGGGACGACCTTAGGTATTTAATCCGGGAAGACGATTCTCCTCCGTGATAATCAAACCTGACATCGTTATCAATAATGAGAATCAGCATCGCGCTTAAATCCCAACCACGGGATGATTTGCGGCAATGAAAACAAGCTCGCCCCTGGTAGGCGGCCTCACCATCGCCGTTCTTGCGGTCGCCCTCGTTCTTTCTGGTTTCGGTGCGTCGCTCGCGCTCGGAGGACTCGGGGGCAGGGGTGTCTCGACAACGACCGTCACGACTGTTCCGGAGAACGCTTCGTCCAACGCGCCCTATGTGGTGACAATGGTGGTTTCGACCGAGAACACTTACAATCAGACGGTCGGGACCCAACCTGTGTTTTACGTTCTTGGGCCCAGCGGCCTACAATCGTCTGCCAAGATCAGCCTCCCCGCAGGGCGACTGATCAAACTCGTGATCGTGAACTACGACGAGGGGAACGCATCGCTTGTTTCTCCAGGTTTTGATTCTGTTTCGGGAACGACTAACGGGACAATCTTTGTAGCCTCGAACGCGAACATCAACTCAAGCCAGGGGGCTCCAGGGATTCAGGTCATGGGAGGTCAGACGGTGACGAGCATACCCCAGTCAGTCCTGAGCCACACCTTCTCCATTCCAGACATTGGCTTGAACATACCGCTTCCCACGAGCTCGACCGTGGTTGCCTACTTCAAAGTTGACCACGCAGGGAACTATCTCTGGTATTGTAAGACAGGATGCGGGTTTGGTGCCGGCGGCTTAGGTGGGGCAATGTCCACACCCGGCTGGATGGCCGGTTTGGTGGCGGCGAGCTAACCGCTGATGTCGCCCTCCCGAGGGGAAAGGCCATATCTCAATGACGGATCAACCTAACCCAAGGGGCGAGGACGGCTCCGAAGAGTCGAGAAGGAATTTCCTGAAATACGCGGCGTCCATTTCCGCAGTTCTGGCGCTAGCCGGCATCGCTTCTGTAATGAAGGCGGTGGTCGTTCCCGCGGTTCCTGGGGCCGCAACCCAAACATCATTTCCGAGGGTCAAACTCTCGAGTGTCAGTGAACTGGCTTCCGGGGCCGCTGTGATATTCAATTATCCCCTTGACAACGAACCGAACATTCTGGTCAAGACTGGCCAACGAGCCTCAGGTGGTGTAGGCCCAGACGAGGACATCGTAGCGTTCAGCTCCATATGCCAGCACCTCGGTTGCACGTCTGTCGGATTCGTCCCTCCAGGCGGGTCGCCCTCGGCAAACAAGTCGTACGTAGCTCCCTCGCCAGTCGCATACTGCACTTGCCATGGGAGCATTTACGACCTAACACAAGGCGCGAAGGTAATAGGAGGGCCTTCGCCCAGGCCTCTGCCTCAGGTCACCCTCGAAGTTGACAGTTCTGGAAACGTCTATGCAGTAGGCATGAGTCCTCCGTCCATTTTCGGACACAATACTGGCTCAAGCGACGTTACATCCGACCTTCAAGGCGGGAACTTGGTTTCGAGTACTTAGGGAGATAGAGATTGTCGGAGAACGAGAGATTCCTCACAAGGCTGGCCGGTTGGTTCGACTCAAGGCTGGGTCTGAGCCAATCTACGTTCCGACCCGTCCCGGAATATGCGCTGAACCCATTCTACTGGCTCGGCGCACTCGCAGTCGTGGCCTTTGTGATTCAAGGAGTGACCGGACTCATATTGATGCTCTATTATGTTCCCAGCCCGTCGGAAGCTTACTCGTCGACGGTTTACATCTTTCAGAACGTCTACAACGGGAGGTTCTTGCAGACAGTTCACCTCTACACAGCCTATGCAATGATCATGCTGGCCTTCATGCACCTGATGAGAGGATATTTCGTCTCGGTGCACAAAAAACCAAGGGAGGCCATGTGGATCGTAGGGATGCTAATGGGCTTCGTTACGCTGGGGTTCGGCTTTACTGGATACCTTCTTCCTTGGACAGTTGTGTCAAAGTCAGCAACTGACGTAGGGGTCGGAATGGTTACGGCTCTTCCGCAGCCCGTCTCTTCTCTGCTCACATTCCTAATCGTGGGTGGTGGTGGTGACGCTGCAGAGATGTTGCGGTTCTTCGACCTACACGTCGTCGTCCTCCCGGCGGTTCTGCTTATCTTGCTTGTCGCGAAGATGTACATGCTCGAGTCACACGGCGTCGCCGAACCGACCGGAGGTTTGCCGAGCGAGAAGAAGCCGAGGCTTCTTCCAATTTTCCCTGACGTGACTTTCTACCTGCTGGAGCTTTCGTTCTTCTTTGGGGCGGGGATGTTACTAATCTCGGCGGTCTTCCCCCTAACCTTGCCTCCGGCGTACTCGGCCTCGGTGGCTCAAGGGTACATACCCCAGCCTGACTGGTATTTCCTCTGGATCTATCAGGTCCTCAAAATCTCTGTATTCGAAGGTTCGACCGGGCTTGCGGCTGCGCTTTCGGTAGTCACACTAATCTTCTTGGCTCTGACTTTCCTTCCCTTCGTTGACCGCTGGAAAGGGCGTGAGATTTCGAGGAGGCCAGCTTACGTCACCATCGGCGCTGTCTTTGTAGTAGAGGTACTTCTGCTATCATACTGGGGCTTGATCACTCCAGGAGCCGTTATCCCCTTAGAGCAAGCGGCACTTGTCATTGGCGGCACGGCCCTTTTAGTCGTGCTTGGGTCTCTCGTTCTTTACAGGCTTCTGTACTCAAGGGCAAGGGGGCGGCTCACAACGGTACCGGTGGCTAAGATCAACTCATCGGAGGTCAAGAGTGGCCTTGCGTTCACGGCCCTGGTCGGAGGCGGAGCGCTTTCGCTCGGTTCTCTGTTCAACGGAGTCGTAGCGATGGCTCTCGGGG
>DASYWW010000028.1 GCA_035935655.1 Candidatus Bathyarchaeia archaeon | reverse complement strand
ATCCCGGAAAGCTGAAAAGTTGGAATCGTCAGGAGACTCCCAGCATGCACAAGAAGCCCTTCAAATCGAGCCGCGCAATTATTTTGACAGGATTCTCTTTTTTCCTTTTGATCCCCTATACATTTGCAGGTGAGAAGCGCTTCTTGCCCGTCCAACCCGTGGAAGCTCGACATCTTGCCGAACCTATTTCGGCAATTCAACCTGAAACTGTTCCCATGAGCCCGACTCCGGAGCCTGCTACTCTAATTCTATTCGACTCAGGATTGATCTTCCTCGGGGCGGCGCTGCGTCGGCGGAATAAAAAGACCGACGCTCGCATGTCTGCACCCGCTGCGGCAATCCACGGAGAACCCAACTCTTCCTCAGCGAGCGGTTTATCTTGAGCAGCATGGCTTTAGCAAAAGGATAAATGATGAGCCTCTTAGCGGAAGTGAGGCCGTTCAACACAGATATTGATACCTCTTCCTTTGAAGCCGATCCTTCAGCTTTTCAGTGAGCCCTGCACCTCACTCACTGTCCCGCCATGCAGGAGCTTTACAGGCAAATCGACAAAGTCTCCTGCGTTGATGTGCCTGTTCTCTTCCTGGGGAGTCTGGCGTGGGCAAGGAATATTTCGCACGCCACCTGCACGAAATGTCTCATAGGTCCCGAAGGCCCTTTCTTAAGGTGAATTGCGCTGCACTGCCTTCGGAATTGCTCGAAAGCGAGCTTTTCGGCTACGACCAGGGCGCATTCACGGGCGCGACACGTTCGAAGCCCGGCCAATTCGAACTTTGCAATGAGGGGACAATATTTCTTGACGAAATCGCTGAAATGCCCTCATCCATGCAGGCTAAATTGCTGGATGTTCTCCAGGATCAACAGTTTTCAAGGTTGGGCGGACGAAGATTATTGCGTGTGAATGTTCGGATTCTAGCGGCTACCAATGTGAAGATTGAGGAAGCATTGGCTGAGAGAAAATTTCGCCCGGACCTGTATTATCGCCTGAACACGATTGTGTTTAAAATTCCCCCACTTCGCACGCGCCGCGAAGACATTCCTTTCCTCTTGGATGATTTTCTGTCTGAGACTGCCTTGAAATTTGGCGTGTCTCCGAGGCCAGTTTCTCATCAAGTCTTGGATGCTTGCCTCAAATACCCCTGGCCCGGAAATGTCCGGGAGCTGCAGAGTTTTGTCTGCCGGCTGCTCCTCCGCGAGGACGAAGAAGAATTGCTCAGAGAACTAAGCCACACCCCTTCATCCGGCGCGATCGAGGATGCCAAATACCAGGAACCGACCGTTGAGCATCTGGGATTGAAGTCTTTGAGTCGGAATGTTCGCAGTCAGGCGGAGAAACAAATTATTGAGGAGATGCTTGCCAGAACATGCTGGAACCGTACCGTGGCTGCGCGCCTGTTGAAGATCAGCTACAAAAGCCTCCGAAGCAAGATCCAACGGTACGGCATCACTGCCATGGGACATTTAGGTGACACGAAATCTGAAGCCCGGCAGCTTATGTTTCTAGGAAAGTAGTTCTTCCGGTCCAATCAATCCATTATTCCTGAAGTCTTTCATTCCCTCAGAGTGTCAGCCTCATGGTTTTCCCGACCATCTTAGACGTGCATGGCAAGTTGAAGATATGAAAAGGCTTACCATTAATTGTTCTTTTCACGAAGGAGCTCTCAGGATTGCCGAGCCTAGAGGACTTTCTGATCGTAGACTACCGAACTCAGCTTGCTTGTGAGGCCAATTCACGGTGCGAAGGAGCTCGGGCTCGTCTGCCTGCTCCCGGGATTCAAGAAAAGTATTTGGCTG
>DASYWW010000027.1 GCA_035935655.1 Candidatus Bathyarchaeia archaeon | reverse complement strand
GTATGAATCAGTCGCGTTCTCCGCCTCAAGGACCTCTCCTAGCTTCTCCCTTGCGAGGGGCGTGAACATGACCAAAGGTTGCAATTTCTGCATACTTTTTCTACGAGAGACGGTTTTCTATTTAAATCCTTTCTTCGCTGGCTCTGTTAGGTCTCCGGCGCATAGTCATGCCTGTTAAGTCGCGGCACATAACAGAGACGCAAAGGAATACTTTCAGGGTTTTTATAGTAGAAACTCCCTATCGAATGACCGGCTCCGGGCCGGTCGCTATCGGAACTGGGTCCTGCAAACTCGTGAAAGCGGGTTAAACTCCCGTCGGAGCCTCGCCGATTTTGTGCTTTCATGGCGAATGCCGCCATTTAAGCCAACGTTGTTAAACAATTCGGTAACAGACTTGCACTCCGTATGCCTTATATAATTAGCGTCATTGCAGTCGCGTTGAAGATGCCTCGTCTGGGACGTTGTAAAACCACCAATCCCACCATCGTACTCGTCTTTCGGCGCGGCGTAGTGTTCGAGTAGTGTCAAGAGTAATCTCAGTTCAAGGCGATGTATATCGTCAACTCGTCAACACGACGGGCCAGTTAATGCAAGCGACCGAGGAATCAGTCCCAATCAGCGCCGTCGTCGCGGCGTCAATGTTCATCGCCGAAGTAAAGATGAATAAGATGCTGGAAAAAGCAAGCGTAGATACGGACTATCGCAGACGACTCGCCAGTGCGCTCAAGCGAGCCGACAAAGAGGAATTGGTCAAACTAAGTGAAGAGGTCAGGGGCTAACTAACAAGCCCCTGATTCCTTTTATTTTCCTGCGAAGCATTACGAATTATTGTCAGCCACTTGTTCTCGCCTTCAATCCTGATTCCCGCCCTTTCCGATGGGGTCTGACCGTTCAGTCCTTCGTGGGGTCGGATGAAATTGTGGAAGATTTGGTATCCCTTCAGGATGGGTGTGTCTGATTTCTTGAGACCCCGCATGACCTTTTCTCGGTCGCGAATCTCCCCATTCATGCGTTCCATTTTGTTATTGTGAACTTCGCCCCCGAATCTGATGTCTCGAATGTGCTGGGTCCTGTCGTCTGCATATCTCGTCCAGTATTCCTTTGTGTTGGCTTCGACATAATTCCAAGCCCCATCGCTGATTAGGACTCTTGGTTTCTTACCGGCCTTCTCCATCGCATCCCTAAACATTGGCCTCACATCCGAAACGGCCTTGTGGTCGCTCACTTGCTGAGCAATCCAAAATCTGGTGTCGTCATCCATCATCGCAAACAGATACTTCATATCGCCCTTCACCTTCAGGAATATTTCGTCGGTTCTCCAAATGTCGCCAACGCGCGGAATCAGTTTGTCAAGATAGCTCCCCATTACCGCGACATACTTCCTTATCCACGAATGAATCGTGACATGGGAGACATTCACTCCTTGCAGTCTCAAGAACTTCTGCACATTGCGGAAACTCTCACCGGTAAAATATAACTGCATGGCCGATGTCACGGCTTGAGGCGTCGCTTTCATCTTCTCGAAGCCGAGGTTAATCGTAAACCATTTGCCACAATCCTTGCACGACCAACGCTGAATATCGCCAGACTGATTATGCCGGACTCCGTGCTTGACTATCTTTTCAGAGTTACATGACGGACAGTGGGTAACCGAAACTGGTTCAATGACGAGCGGGGCAGAAGAAACTATCTTTCTGAAGATAAAACTTAGTTCGACCGCGCGAATGTGCTTACACTTAATCATTCTGTAAGCACGGTCTGGACATGAACAAAACCAACCCCCTTCCGTCTGAACAACGTCATACTCAGCGTTCAGTCGCTGAGAATGAACTTTGTATTGATACTCGTTGAGCCTTCTGACCCAACCGTATTGTCGTGCAATTTCCTCGCCCTTGATATCGCGGAAGTCGAGGGAAGGTTCCTTCATCTATCCGCGCCTTCCCATTCGACTTGACGGGCGTTAAGGCGTTCAAAATACTCCTCGTCGCCCATTTCCCAGCGTAGGTATTCTGATTCCATGCCATACGTATGGCACTATGGCCTAATTAAGTCTTATGGCATGCCGTAAGTATGGCAAATGTTATTAGAGCCACCTTTCCATACCTATGGCGTTATGACAGATGAGGAAATGACCAAGACAACATTCCGACTGCCAAAGGCGTTGCTGAAGCAAGTCAAACAATACGCATTAGACCACGACGCCAATGATACAGCAGTATTCCTAGACGCATTGAGAGAATACCTAAACAAACACAAGACGAAAAGACAAACTGAATAGCAATCTGTGCGACTACTCGCTAATGTTTAACATTATAAGCATCTTTAACATAATGAGACGCACTGAACCTAAACGATGCCTCATCTCAAGCGTCGTTAGGTGAGACCAAGCGTCTGGGGTCTCTCACTGAGGCCCCAGCGCCCCGAGGTCCATTCCGAGACGAAGGCAGGACCCCCGCCTTAGAAGTCTCGGACACGGTTTTCCAATCGCGATTGGGTCGCGGATGAAGCTATTCACATCCGGCTCCTCGGTGTCCGCTGGGAATTTTCCCCGAGAGACTCCAGACCTATCCGGTAACCTTCCCCCCTCTTATTATGGTGAATTTTGGTTCTTCTGGGATTAGTTTGAGTTCGCGTTCAGGTTCAAGTCTGTAAACCATGATGTTACCCCTCTGACCATCCCCAGAAGGCTCCCGCATCCCGAAGAACTTTCGGCCTCTCTTCCTTGCCAGAATCTTCTGGGCTTTCTGAATGCGTGCAAAAACCTGATTGTAGAGGAGTATGTCTTTGCGAGTGTCGAGCATGACCCCCAAGAAGTGTTGAGAAACCTCGGGGACAGTATGCCTTAAGTCTGAGCCATCCAATTCCTGAATATACAATGCGACTTCCGAAGGCGTCGGCATCCTGCTTTGTATCTCCGCTTTCCGGTCTGATGTTCTGGTGACCGCAAAGTTGGGTATTACATCATGGGGTGCACGGCTCGAAAGCCTGACAAACTCGGTTATCTCCAGCATCGTCCCGTCGAGTTCGTATTCTACATTACTCGTTCTGAACCTCAGTTTCAGATTGCCTCATCTCGCTTTGCGCTGACATCAAAACGATATTTAACGGTTCACTATGCGCCTTCTTTCTCTGATTTTGCATAATGGTTCATGCTCAGCAGAGTTTGGATTATCCATGAGCCGACCCTAACGCTTCAGCCTATGCGCCGGAGACCTAACAGAACCTCTTCGCTGGCTCTGTTAGAACTTCGGGACAGAGGTCGGAAACTTGTCTCTGTTAAGCGTCGGGACATGATTCCTTATGGTTTGAAGGATTTCAGAAACTTGACGAGTTCCACGAAAATAGGGTTACTCTCAGCTTTGACAACTCTAACGATAGATTCGCGTCCGCCTGAAGTCACCCTCTTCTCCTCTTGGAAGCTCGTCTCCGTGAATAGCACAAAGGCATAATGTGCTATGCCCTTCAGGTTCTCTTCGACAGTTTGTGGTGATGGTATGAACTCGGCTATGACGAATGCGATTCCATCGACCCAATTCACGGTAGGTATTCCACCTTGCTTTTGCGCTTCTACTTGAGAAACTACTCCCTGAAAAAATGTCGGGACATCAAGTTTCCTGACTTCGTGCACGACAATCTTTCCATACGGACGATATTCTATCTCGACCAATACTTGTCGCTCCGTTAGGCTTCCGTCTCAGCGAATGCGATGACAGGTTTGTCTGGGATGAACTGCGTCCAGCCTAGTTTCCTCGACCTCAGGAGTTTCTGCTTTATCGCTTCGTCGATGCGAGCTGGGGCTTCTCTGATTTCCTTAAGCTCGATGTTGCGACACAGGACTTCACTCCTGCGCCTGAAGTCATTCCATTTCATGGCGAGTTTTACCTTCGGTATCGTCTTGTATTTCTGGCAAATCCCACAGTAACATGGCAATTCATAGTTAGGTCGCGTCTTGCGGAGCAGTTCTTCGTGCGTGTCGTAGGTCATATCCTCGATGTTGTAGAATACCCCATCCTTCGGTGGTGTTTCATCACTCCTCCTCCCGAAGAAGTATGGGTCTGTTGAGATTGGCATCGAAAGGACCGACATCCCATAACACCAGCCGACATATCCAAGATGGTCCATGTTGAACACATGAATCGGAGCTTTGATGTCGTTGGCCTCCATCATGGTATGAAGTTCGCTGATTGTGTTGAAGACATTGCTCACTTGACTGTCATTAGCCTTGTCAAGCCCTACAATCCTGAGGCCGATGTGGTCGGGTGCATAACTGATGAGCAAAGAGAAGATGCTCGGATAGTTTTCGGGTTTGAGAACAGACGCACCTACGGTCAGGATATTCAACACATCCACTTTCCCGTAGAAGCCTGTGAAGACATCTCGCAGAAGGGTATGGCCATTCCTAATCATCTCCCTCGCTTTTTCCATTTGAGAGTCAAACTTCCTTACTGATGTCACAGATACCGAGGGCATTGCGAGAATACTGGTCCTTCGGTCAAGTTGGAACCTTAACGACTGGACGAGCGTGGTGGTATCGAGGAGGGGATAGACCTCATCTACAGTTCTGTCGAGTCTTTGGTTATGCGTAAGCTTGCTCTCAAGAGCAATTTGCTCGATTGCCCTGAACTGTTTCTCACTAATCAGACCCAATTCCAACATTTTCTTTCTGTCTGGTTGGCTTCCTCTGAGAGCGAAATCCAATTCGGGAAGAACGATGAAAGGCCTGTCTTCAATTGGTCGCCTGCTTATCGCATTATCAGAATAGAATGCCTCCAATGTCGGCTGTGGCTTGAGGCCTTGAACAACTCTATCCCAATCCTTTGCATAGACCGTGAAGCCTTCAATCCGCTCGAGGCCCATTCCCGCAGGGGTCTCAGGGAATTGCCCATTCACCTCTCTGAGAACCTTCCCGTCGAGAACAGACTCTGGAGTTAGGAATACGGCAGGAATGGAGAACTGTTTACCGTTCTTGAGTCTCACTGGTTTGGTTCGCATGTTCTATGTCCTCTTCAACATCTCCGTCAATGCCTTCCTCTGATATTCAACAAATTCGGCATACTTCCCAAGTGGAACTTGAATCGCTTTGTCAATGTCTTCAGTATAGCCACGTTTCTTCCTTTCTTGGATGTAAATGAAATCTCCCAGTCTGTTCCTTAGTTGAAAGATGCGGAACTCTGTCTTGTCGTCCACCTTGAAAGTCTGTTCGAGGACCGCATGAAGTGCCCGTGTGTTCGGGAGATATACCGTCGTCTTGTCGAACTGAACTGAGTAGACCTCTCCAGTTCTGCTCATGCCCGTTATGTGCTTGTCAATGATTCGAGCGTCGATTGCAAGCGCCTTCTCAATCATTTTGGCCGTGACTCCGTTTGGATAATTCAACTCGATTGTCTGTTTGATGAGGTTTTTGACATAATGCTCTTTCTCGTAATCAGGGAGCTTGGTGTATTCATCCTTGGTGAGCCTGTCCTTCGGAAGCTGTATGCTGACTTCTGACATCGGTCCTAGGGATGGAGCAAGCGCCTAATATACTTATGGAGAGGCTAAATGGAGACGCTCCTCTCCAAGCACAGAGTATATAGGCAATTTGTCCTGAAGCTGTGCGGTCGGCATGGAGACGATGAACGCGAAGCTAGCCCGAAGCCTCGACTTCAATGCGCCGTCCCTTGAGCTTGAAGGTTATCCTCTCAGGCTTTTCCAGCACATCAATCACAGGCTTAGGAATCGAACTCTGTGCTCCCCTCTTTTCGTCGTAGTTCACTCCGACTGTGAACTCAGTTGCATCCTTCTTCCACTTGGGCATGTCGCGTCGAGGAGGCTATCTACGTATATAACGCTATGCCTGCACAGTATCTCCGTAGATATCGGAGGGTTTATGTATCTACGTAGATACCCCTACGCCATGCAATCAGACGAACTCCTCGCAGAAATGGCAGGAATCAAGATTGAGGGACAGGACAAATGGTTAACTTTGATTCAGAAAGCTCACGAAATGGCTAAATCAAGTCGAGAACGTTGACTTATCCTGATAGAGGTCGAGAATCATAGACCTTTCTTTCTGGCCAGTAGTCGCTACGGTCACGGGCGTCTTGGTCAATCTCTTGTCAATCGAATATGTAATTGTCGTCAGACCCATCCCGAGCACCCTCGCGAGACTTACGAAATGGGAAAAGAAGGTGCAAGGAGCGTTTGTTACTCAAATCAAGACCTTCGCAACTTCGGGGAACAGCGAAGACCTTGAAGAGGTGGAAGACTTGGCGATTCAGCATGCAGTCGTGGCAGGTTTTCGTGATGACCTCGAAGGATTTCATGGTAAGTTCCAAGGTAATATTTCTCTCAACGTTGTTACCCTTGGCGTAATATGGGTAAGCTACTTCATTTATGACGGGCTAAATCTGCAGACCCAAGAACTTGTCCTATTTTTTGTTGGGGGTTTGTTATTCGCTTGCTTCTGGAGCTTCTACTCCCATCTTAATGGGTTCTTAGAGTTGAAGGGAAAGATACTCTTCAAGCACATTTAGCTGTCGTCGGATTCTTCGGTAACGTCCTCGACGTAGAACTTCTCCTTGAGCCCAGTGCGTCCGACCACTTCAGCCTTGATTCCGCTCAAAGTAGTATACTCTGGGCTTGAATAATAGACGTCATGAAGAACGCTAGTCAGTGGCTCCTTCGCATATCTTGTGACCATAGGGGTTATCCGCATTATCCAACCTTTGACTTTAGCATCTTGCATGAAAATGGCGAGTCTGGTCTTGCCAGAGTCGGACAAAGCGAAACGTGCAACTTTGTATCCATACTCATTCGGAACCATTCCTGAGACTATGAACCCCGTTTCTATCCCAGCTTCCAAGTCATTCGCGAGGTTGGCGCTGAATGGGCCATACTTGCTCGGTGCCCAATCACCGTAAAAGCCTTGGTTCAGGATATCTTTGTGCTCCTTCTGTATCAGGAAAGCTATCTTCTGAAGGCGAGTCTTCCCCTCAATGAAATCTACAGGTTGCATGATACCCAGAAGCCAGTCCATCCTAACTCACCACCTCCAACCGCAATATAAGACCTTAGTTCTGAAAGTCGCTGAAATTGAAGGAATCTCTCACCTTCAAACCGAAATTGTTATTCCACTGGTGCTTTTTCTTAGGGACGGCGAAATGGTCAAGATTCAATGCCCCGATTGTCATGGAAGAGGCAAGTTGATGACGAGCAGGAGTCGCTCCCTAAACCGATGCCCACGCTGTGGTGGAAAAGGCTACCTCGGAACAGAATGACGCAGGCATGTCCCGACTCTTAACACCGACAAAATCCTGACTAGTGTCCCGAAGTTCTAACAGAGCCTCTTCGCTGGAAGGCCAGATGGCCGCGGAATGTGTCGTCTTTCCTTAGGGTGGTGCTCTCACGGCTGGCCGAGTATGTGGTTCGGATGGTTGAAGCACACAAACAGTGTCCCCAATCTCTTTGAGTAGCACCAAGAGCCATTGCCGACTACGATCGTGGTCAGATTCACATCGTACGCCAACCCGCAATCGATGACAAGATAAGCGCCGGATACCTGAGCATGCCGGTGGTCGTATGTTCCTCCTCCCACTTGATAGAAAGATGACTGGTACTCGAAAGATAGGAAGAAAGAGGAATAGCAGCAGAAATATTAC
>DASYWW010000026.1 GCA_035935655.1 Candidatus Bathyarchaeia archaeon | reverse complement strand
GAAACTCGATCCGCCCGTGGGAAGCGTCTGGCCTTCTTTCAATCGTTGCTTTGCGGTGACTCCGAAAAAGACCGAGACGTACACGCTCACCGCTTCGGACTCCGCTGGCCATTCGAAAACGGCCAGTCTCACCGTCACCGTGTTACCTCGTTGATTGTCTCCTGCTGTCATTGATAAGGGTACGGTTGCTGGACGTAGCTCATACGTAACAGCACTTCAGAATAATCCCAACCTCGTTCTGACCGTTCTTATATTGGAGGTGCTTAGGAACTCCTTGATGACAAACACTCTTAAATGCCCTGTCTGCGGCAAGCCTCTGACCCAGGCCGAATACGACAAAGCGCTGGGAATTTGGAAAGACAAACAGGAACACATAAAGCACCTCGAAAACGAACAAGAAAAGTTAAAGCGTAAAGAGTTTCTCTTGAAGCAGCGGGCCAAGAAACAAGAAAGGGATTTCAAACAACGGGAGTCGAAGTTACGCTCAGAGACTAGCCAGCGACTAGCAAAACAAGAACAACGCACCTCTGAGAGGCTGAGAAACCAAAAGGCTGCACTCGAAAGCTCATTCAGTAGGAAAATCAAGGCTGAGGTCAAGAAGGGCGTCGAGCAGGGCGTGGCCCTGCAAAGAGATAAACTCAGAAAGCAAGAGATAGATCTCAGAAAAAGCAAAAACAAAATGTCTCAACTCGAGAAGAGCCTGAAAATATCTGCAAAGAAATATGACCAAGCAAGCGAGGAAATTAAGCGACTTAAAGAACAGATCGAGAAGGGCATAACCCCACAGATCGAGGGGCTCTTGGAGGAGAGCAAGCTACTAAACAAGCTCAGAGAGCTATTTCCGCACGACAAGTTCGAACATCCCGGGAAAGGCGGGGACATCATCCAATTTGTAATCGAAAGAAGCAGCGAAATCGGACGCATTGTCTACGAGTGCAAGCGCGTCAAACATTTCGACAGGAAGCACATCGACCAGGCGAGAGAAGCACGCCGGTTCCGTGAGGCCGACTTTGCCGTTCTTGTAACGAACGCATTTCCATCGAAGCGGCAGTACTATTTTGTCGAGAAAAGTGTCTTTGTGATCAGCCCTATCAGCTTAGAACCCATTACGTACACTCTTAGGGAAAGCCTCGTGAGGATGGCCATGCTGAGAATGACAAACGAAGCGAAGCAAAGAGCCGTACAGCGAGTGTACGATTACCTTTCTAGTGCGGACTACAACGGTAAAATGAATGACATCGCAAGCCAGCTTCTTGACCTGGGCAAAGAGTTGAAATCCGAGATTGTGTCTCATCGACGAACTTGGAAGAAGAGATATCAAGTTTACGGTACGTTATTCAACGACATCGGAGCGATTGACTACAGCCTAAGAGAGTTAGCTCACCCTCGCTTAGAGACCAAACCCAAGCTACTTCCACCACCGAAGAAGGCATTCGTCCAAATAGATGAACTAGAGAGCTGAACAAGTGAAAAGCTTGGGACTCTTCTTAATCCTCGAAGAGACTCGAATACGCATCACTTCTCGCAGCCGGTTTGAACCGGAAGCGGCGCTGGCGCCGGCAGCGGCTGCAGGTGCAATCCCGTGAGCTGCGCGTTCAACGATTGAAGGTCTTGATTCACCAGGCCGTTCCACTGGCCCAGCGCCGTGTTTAGGTCTCCGCAGTAATCGTCGAACGCGATCTTCATCCCTGAAGTTGGCGCGGCGTCGGCGCTGTCAACGAGCGTCGCCAGCCCGCCGAATTCGCCGTTCAGCAGGGCAAAGCTCGGCTTCGGCTTTCCCTGACCGAA
>DASYWW010000025.1 GCA_035935655.1 Candidatus Bathyarchaeia archaeon | reverse complement strand
ATAGACGCGAAGCGGGATGATCTACCCTTGGCCAGGCTGAAGGCGGCTTAACCGCTGCTGGAGGGCCGAACGGGTGTTAGTTGAAAATAGCTCCGATGAGCTGAGGGTAGGGGTGAAAGGCTAATCAAATTCCGTGATAGCTCGTTCTCCCCGAAATGCCTTTAGGGGCAGCCTCATGTGATCTGCCGCGGCGGTAGAGCACTGAATGGACTAGGGACCAACCAAGGTTACCGAATCCAATCAAACTGCGAATGCCGCGGACAGCAACATGGGAGTGAGACTACGAGGGATAAGCTTCGTGGTCGAGAGGGAAAGAACCCAGACCGCCAGCTAAGGTCCCCAACTGCAGGCTAAGTGGGAAAGGAAGTGTGATCGCTCAGACAGCCAGGAGGTTGGCTTAGAAGCAGCCATCCTTTAAAGAAAGCGTAACAGCTCACTGGTCAAGCGATCATGCACCGACAATCCAACGGGGCTTAAGCCTGCGACCGAAGCTGCGGAAAAAGTGCGGCGCAAGCCGCACATTTTGGTAGGGGAGCATTCTGTGGAGTCTGAAGGCAGACCGAGAGGACTGCTCAACGCCACGGAAGAGACCCTGCCGGCATAAGTAGCGATAAACACGATGAGAACTCGTGTCGCCGAAAGTCTACGGTTTCCTGAGGAAGGTTAATCCGCTCAGGGTTAGGCGGGTCCTAAGGCCAGGCCGAAAGGCGTAGCTGATGGATAGCAGGTCAACATTCCTGCCCCACCTAGCGGGCGTTATCACGATGGGGTGACGCAGAAGGATAGAGGAGTCGGGAGATGGATTTCCCGATGGCTCTGTGTAAGCCGGATCGCGCAGGAAAATCCACGCGGTCATTCAACGGTCAGACAGGTCCCGAGGCCACACGGCCATAAAGTCCTTGATTTCACGCTGCCGGGAAAAACCTCTAAGGAGTCCGCAAGGTGCCCGTACCACAAACCGACACAGGTAGACGAGGATAATCTCCACAGGCGCTCGAGAGAACACTCGCTCAGGAACTAGGCACATTAGCCCCGTAACTTCGGGAGAAGGGGTGCCGCACTAGGGTTTATAGCCCGAAGCGGCCGCAGTGAAACGCGCTCTGCGACTGTTTAACAAAAACACAGCTCTCTGCAAAGTCGAATACGACGTATAGGGGGTGACACCTGCCCGGTGCCGGAAGGTTAAAGCAAGGGCTCAGCCGCAAGGCGAAGGCCTGAACTGAAGCCCCGGTGAACGGCGGCCGTAACTATAACGGTCCTAAGGTTAACGATCGCGCAGCCTTAGTAAAACTGAACCATATGCGGGAAACTCCTCGCACAGCCATTTGGTACTCGTTCCGGTGAAGATCGGAGCAGTCAAAATCCAGTGGACATGGGGACAATCCGCAGGGAAGACTCCAGGAGGTAAAAATCATGGAGAACCCTCAGAGACTTAACGTTCAGTCGCAGCCTGAGAAGCTACAAGCCCAATGGGTCGTCGGATTTGTTGACGGCGAAGGTTGTTTCTACGTCGGCATCAATCCGCATCCAGAGATGTCCTGCCAATTCCAAGTACTCCCCGAATTCACAGTCGTGCAACACCGCCGTGACATTCAACTCCTTCATGCACTGAAGAAATTCTTCGGTTGCGGAGTGGTCAGAGTCAATCACGGGGACCGCATGGCCTACAGAGTCCGGGGGCTGGATCACCTCAACGAAAGGATCGTTCCTTTCTTCGAAAAGCATCCGCTTAAATCGAAAAAACGAGTCGACTTCGCGAGGTTTCGCAAGATCCTGCACCTGATCAAACAGGGAAAACACTTGAAAACGGAAGGCATCCAGGAAATACGGGAGATAGCTTCAGTAATGAACACAGGCAGCGAAAGAGAAAGTCCGTCTTCTCTGGAAACAGAGTAGGAGAAAACGAGCGAAATTCCTTGTCGGGTAAGTTCCGACCTGCACGAATGGTGGAATGATAGAGCGACTGTCTTGGCAAGCGGCTCGGCGAATTTGTGGTTCCGGTGAAGACGCCGGATGCCCGCATCTAGACGGAAAGACCCCGTGCACCTTAACTGCACTCTGGTCATGAGTAACGGTCCGATCTGCGTAGCATAGGCAGGAGTCTGTGAACCTCGGGTTTCGGCTTGAGGGGAGACACCAGTGAAATACTGCCCTGATTGAACTGTCGCTCTAACCTTCCACCCGTGACGGGTGGGGAGACACGGCCAGACGGGTAGTTTGACTGGGGCGGTCGCCTCC
>DASYWW010000024.1 GCA_035935655.1 Candidatus Bathyarchaeia archaeon | reverse complement strand
CACCATGCCGTCCAGATCAACCGGACGAGCTGACCGACTGGGTTCGTGCCTACTATCCAGGGAGGAAGGCGAAAGGCGAGACGGTTCGAAGAACAGCGCAAAAGCTCAGGGAGGAAGGGGTCCTATCCTGACTTTACGGATATCATCCGTAAATTATTTGGCAGAGGGAATGGGATTCCAAAAGTGTTAAGCGTTACCACGACAGAGTACCCGCCTATGCCAAAGCGTCAGGCAACCGTGGGTTCGAATCCCACTCCCGGCGCCAAATAATTCAGTTAAGCCGCCGTGTTAGCAACGGCTGGTTGGGGACAAGAGGCGATATGAATAGTATACTTGTCCAATCGTACGTGGTCGTGACATCTTGGGCATTCTAAGGTCTTCATTTCGGTTCTAACGTTCCTGCCCTTCCAATTTCCTCCTCGCATTTGTTATTCTTACACCTCTATTTTGCCATTGTACTGGTTTGCTGGCTCCGACTGAGCCGCATCGTCCAGCCTACACGAACAGGTCGCTGGACCCGATATAAGGACTCTTTCACCGAAGCGCTGATCGAGCAGTGATATTGAATCTCTTCGCTGCGGGGGGCGCCAGAAAATTAGTGGCGTTATCGATAATAGTCTGGCGAGCGTTTCTCCACGAAGGCGCTTGACCCCTCTCGAAACTCCTTGCTTGTTATCGTTCTCAGTAGTTCCTTGTATGCCGTCTCTAGTTTTGTCTTTGTGAGGTCAGTCTTCTTGAGTCGTTTGAAACTTGAGTTCGATATGGGAGATACATGCATCATCTCTCGAATAATCTTCTCCAGTGTTGGAGTTAGTTTCTCTCTCGGAACTGAATAGTTGACGAGGCCATAGTTAGTAGCATCTGTTGCGCTAAGAGGGGTTCCGGTCAAGTTCATCTCGACAAGTTTTCTTCCATTCATTAGAGACGGTCCGATTATCCCAGAAATACAGCAGAGTGCTCCGACTCTTCCTCCCGAGAAAGCGAACGATGATTCAATCGATGCAACGACGACGTCGGAAGCTAGGGCAATTTCTGCACCAGCTCCGTATGCCGGCCCATCGACCACGGATATGAGCGGTTTCTCGCATTTGAAGAGCTGGTCCCAGAACGGCTTGACGAGTCCATAAACGAATTCTCTTGCTTCGACTCTTGACTTGAATCCTCCGACTTCTCTAACGTCGAGACCAGTGGAGAATGCCTTTCCAGCGCCGGTAATCTCAACAACTCTTGCATCACTGTTTTCCGTTGCTAGACTCAACGCCTTCCTCAAGTCGCGAAACATTCCCCTTGAAAGGGCATTGAGGACTTGCGGACGGTTCATTTCAATGTGAGCGACATTGTCGGTGACTGCGTATTCGACGTTTTCGAGCTTCATTTCGACAACTCGTTACGCACGACGACTTGATCTCTGGAAAGTAATTTGGCTTTGGGTCGCTGGTTCGACAACCTTTTTGAAGCGCTACGGGAAGGAGCCGATTGTCGGTGCGTACTGCTACGATTAATCTGCCTTACAATTCAAATCAGAAACTCAAGACGGTTCTTGACCGCGTCAATAGTGACGAGTATCTGCAGAGCCTCTGGGATTGCATAAACACTAACGCAGTTCGTAGGCTGGGTCTTTCAGACCATGGTAGAGTCCATTTCGCCATAGTTTCTAATATTGGCTTGAAGATTCTCCGGAACCTGATCGAGGCTGGTGTGGAACCGAGTATCGTCACTGATCATAAGCTCACTAATGATGATGCTGAGGTCGTGGTATTTCTTGGGTCGGTGTTGCATGATTTAGGAATGGTAGCGCACAGAGAGAATCATCAGATCTTTAGCGTCTCTCTCGCGGCTCAGATCATACCGGGGCTTTTGACCGGAATATACGGGGACAAGGAGAGAGCCATCATAACAGCAGAAGCGCTTCACACGATTTATGCTCATGAATCTGAGATTCCCCAATTCACAATCGAAGCTGGAGTTGTGAGAGTCGCAGACGCACTGGATATGAAGGAAGGCCGCGCCAGGATTCCCTTTACCGCTGGGAAAAAGGACATCCATGCCCTTTCAGCTATGTCGATCCGAGACGTGAAAATCCGAAAGAGCAAACAAAAACCCGTAATCGTTGAGATAAGCATGTACAATGAGTCCGGGATCTTCCAGGTCGACCAGTTACTGAAGAAGAAAATACTTGGAACGAAGATCGAAGGTTTCATTGAGGTCGTTGCTCAAGTCGAAAACCAGCAAAGGAAAACCGTACTCACAAGATACACGCTCGGAGCAACGGACACATCAACTCCAAAAGTCAGTATCGAGTGAGTAGAGCGCTCTATCGAGTTGTTCAGTCGCGAATCCGATCGTCTGGGACTACGTGTCTAGGCGGATTCCACTTTTGCGAGCTTTCCATATCTTCCGACGTTTAATTGAAGCTCTCCCCTAAACGAGTCAACATATCCGTTTTCGATCTGAACATTATCGTTGACCGCAACCTTCGAAATGTTCTCATTCCACAAAGTGACTTTGACTGTTCCGGACTCGTCTTGGAGAGTGGCGCTGGCAACTTGTCCGGGTCCGAATTTTGTCTGCACATCCCGGGGAGTCTCCATATCGACGATTTTTCCCGTAACGTCGACTCTCCTCATTCCGGGTTTAAGTTCCGCGATTTTCAATTGTTATTCTCCTGTGACGACTTCTCCTGTCGCGAAATTGCCTCGCACCGAGGTTATTCTGACTTTTACTTGGTCGCCTTGGTTTGTCCCGGGCACGAAGACGACGAAGTTGTTAATTCTCGCTATTCCGTCCCCTCGTTTACCAACGGAATCGATTGTAACGTCGACCTCTTGGCCTTCTTCTACTGGTGCCGGTCCGCGGTTCCGGTCCTGCCCGCGATCGTAACCACGATCGTATCCTCGACCGCCGCCTCCCCCGCCGCGGCCGTAGCTTCCGCCCCCTCCGCCTCTGCCGTAACCTCCTCCACTACTTCCTCCGCCGCTTCTAGGGTAGCCGCCTTTTCTGCCGTAACTTCTTCTCGGTCTCTCTTCTCCCATTTTTCTTGCCATCCTTTGTGTTTGCTAAGGAGTCTAAACCGTTTTGCGGTCAACATGAAAAGGATTGCTGCAATCGAGAACTTGCAAGGAAACCATTCTCAATCTGACCTGTTGGTCCAACTGACGCCTTCGCGGAAGATTTTACTCCTGTCATGATATAAGACTTGACTTCTTGTATGAAAACTATGGACTGAACGATTGAGCCGAAGCGTTTGGCCTTAGCGAAGCCTTCAAGGCAATGGTCATCGTCTGGGAACGCTTCTCAGCGATTCGACGGCTTCTCGAGTAACCAGAGCGTTTCCAGCATTGAGCAACCGGTCGCCTCATGGCCGACCGTGATGATAACGGCCGAGCAAAGCTTAAGCTTCTCAACGGATGCAATCTTAAGCGGTAAAAATTGTCGGAATCTTCAGCTCAAACCAGCTTTCTCGTAAAATGTTCCTCTTGCAATGTCGGTATGACCGATATGGGAGACATTCCGTTCCGGACGGGAGGAACGAGTGGGGCCGCGCATCTCCTATTTGGGAACTGGGCCGAGCTGGGAGAGGGCGTTTTACACCTCGATGCCTTCGTTTGCCAGAATTGTGGAAGGGTCCAACTCTTCGCAGACGAACGGACGAGAGACTCTATCGGTCATTGACTCTAAGACGTAAACGAGCAAACCAGTCGCGCCAATTCAACGATTCGTTCCTCCCTCGGTCAGAGGAACAATGAGGCTGCAACTGGACAGTTCTGAGCGGGAGTGTTCCATAGCCACTGGTCTTCCAAGAAGAAAAGACTCGACTATACAATAAGTTCAACCCTGAATCCAGGGGTCTGCTCTCTTCCCTGGCTTGGGTTTGTGGGCGAGCGTTCGAGTTCGATTGAATCAGCTTTGAGCGTTTTGAGAATGGTTTCCTCGTTCTCTTTCAGAAGGTGCAGGTTCTCCGCGTCGGTTCTTACGACGATTTTTTTGATATTCGAACCTAATGAGAGACCCTTTGAGGACTTTTCGCGACGAAGCTGAGCGATGACGTTTAAGAGGAGTGCGCCGTTGTGAATCGATGTGTCGTCGATGGGTCTGTCGCGCTCCGGCCAGTGTTCTTGGTGTATACTCTTGGCGATTCCTGATGGGAATTGATGGTAAATCGCCTCTGACATATGAGGGCATATGGGTGCGAGGAGCTTGCAAATAGTAAGAAGCGCCTCTTGCAAGCAATATTGAGTTGCTTTGAAGTCAGCCGAGTTCCCTCCAGCTTGAAGTCTATGCTTTACCGCTTCCAAGTAATCATCAGCCAGCGCATGCCACGTGAAGTTTCTGATCGCTTCCAAAGCCACGTTGAACTGGAACGTTTCAAAGGCGTCTGATACCTGCTCTGTCAACTTCTGAATGGAGGCCAGAAGCCAACGATCGATGAGTGGCGGATTCGTAGGTTTTTTCAGAGAAAGGGATTCGGTTCTGTTGGTGAGAACAAACCTAGCTACGTTCCAGAGCTTCGTCAGGAACTTTTTCCCGTATTCGAGTTCGTTCCAGCGGAATGGTATGTCATAGCCGGTCGATCCTCCTGCAGCTGCCCATTGTCGAAGTGCGTCTGCTCCCACTTTTCTGATTGCCTCGTCGGCTTCCACATAGTTTCCGTAGGATTTGTGCATCATACGACCATCGGTCCCTTTCACCATCCCGTTGATTAGGAGCGTTTTGTAAGGGGCGGTGCGGAATAACGCGAGATTTCTAACAAGGAGATAGTAGTCCCACGTTCGAACGATATCGAGACCGTTGGGTTGTAAGTCTGCCGGGAAGAGTCTTGCGAATAGGTCTGAATCGTTTGGCCAGCCTGCGTGGACGGGAGCGGTTATGGATGAGTCCATCCAGGTATCAAGCACGTCCGTTTCACCAATAAGTTCCTGGCTCCCGCAGTTCGAGCATTTTTCTTGTGGCGGTTTGTCCTTTCGAGGATCCACAGGGAGCTTGCTTTCATCTGGGAGTATTGATGTGTGACACTTTGTGCAATACCAGATCGGTATCGGTGTAGCGAAAATTCTCTGTCGGGATATTACCCAGTCCCAGTCGAGGGATTCGGCCCAATCGATGAGACGTTGCTTGGCGAAGGGTGGGATCCAATCCAGCTTTCCAGCCCATTCTACGACGTTGCGTGTCATGTCCCGGGTCTTCATGAACCATTGGGGTCTTGCGATGATCTCGACGGGCGTTTGGCATCGCCAACATGTTCCGATGTTCTGTTGTGTTGTCTCGGTCTTGTTGATCAGTCCTTGAGCTCGTAGCTCTGCAACAATTTTCTTTCTTGCTTCCTCTGTCTTGAGGCCTTTGAACCGGGGGTCATCAACGGATAATCTGCCGCTTTCTGTAAGCGCCTTGATGACCGGGAGATGGTATTTTTTTTGCCATCTGACGTCTGTCTTGTCCCCGAAGGTGCATATCATTACCGCGCCAGTGCCGTATTGGGAATCCACTTCATCGTCGGCTATTACCCGGGCTTTCTGGCCGAAGATTGGCACCGTCATGTTTTTTCCTACAATCGCTTTGTACCTCTCATCCTTTGGGTTGACTGCTATTCCGACGCAGGCGGCGAGAAGTTCCGGTCGCGTCGATGCGATCTCGACGTTATCGTTAGATGATCCGAACTTCATGAAGTATAGGATTCCTTTACGTTCATGGTACACCACCTCTGCTTCTGCTATTGCCGTTTCGTCGCGGGGACACCAGTTCACAGGATGTTCTCCGCGGTAGAGATGGTTGGACTTGTACAGTTGGAGGAAGGAAAGTTGAGTGAGCTTGTAGTAAGCTGGGTCCATTGTTCTGTATTCTAGTGACCAGTCCGAGGATATTCCAAGCCGATTCATTGATTGCTTCATCTTGGTGATATACTCGCCCGTGAGTTTTCGGCACATTTCGATGAACTGTTCTGGAGGCAGGTCGTTTTTTCGCACTTTGAATGTCTGTTCAACTCTAACTTCTGTCGGGAGGCCGTGGCAGTCCCAGCCTTGGGGAAAGTGCACGTTGAACCCCTTCATCCGTTTGTAGCGTGCTACGAAATCGATGTAGCACCAGTTCAACGCGTTTCCGACATGAAAGTCGCCGCTGGGATACGGGGGAGGCGTGTCGATGCTGAACGTCTTGAGGGATTTTTCGTGGGCGTCGAAGTGGTAAATGTCGTTCTGGCGCCAGTACTCCTGCCATTTGGTTTCTTCCACTGCCGGTTCATAGTTCTTGCCAAGGGCAAACTCCGGACTAGATCTTGATTGGTTTTCGGAAGAATGCTCGGATTCCTTATGGTCTGAACGGCTCAACTTCAATTCTTTCGAACTTGACGGTGATGCAAGCTCCTACGCCTGAACAGGTGGAGCTTCGGGTTCGGGTGTCTTATAAGTCGTTGGACTTTCTCGAAGCACTATTTTCCTTTTGACTCTCCTAATTGCCCATGCGATTGCAACCAGCAGGGACAAGGCTCCAACAACTAGCGCGGTCAAAGAAACGAGATAGGGAACTATGGAGAAAAGGCCGCCTAAGATAGAGCCTCCAACGATCGCTACTTCAAAGTAGAAGTCGAAAAACCAGTGTAGGAGTATCGCTGCGTAGGCTCCGTACCCAACATAGACAATAGCTATGACGAAGCCAGAGACAGCCGCTGTAACAACCTTGCCCGCCCCCCAGCTGGTCCCACCTCCGGATTCAACATGGGCAAGGCCAAACAATACCGACGAGACAAAGATGAAGATCCACTCTAGCCAGTGGACCCCGCGCCAACCACTAACCGCAAAGGTAGGATATCCCGTCTTGTGTTTCGCGCGTTCAGGTGAGAGAAAGGATAGACCGGCGATTGAGAGAAACTTGGTCGCGGAAGGGCCTTGCCCGGTGTCGAGTCTCCTCCACAAGATTCTGATGGGCACTACGAGACTCAGCGGCGTAATAATTCGGTAGGCAAGCTCCTCGCCTATAGGGGCGTAAGCTAGGCCAGCAAAGAGTTGCGCCTGTGTCGGACATCTGTTGATGTTGGGATCGCACAGTGATCCGGATGGGACCCCGACTTGGCTTAGAGCAAACGTCACGATTAAGACGATGATAATGAGCCCGGAGGAGATTAGCGGCATGGCAACAAGCCAGTTTGACGAGCCAGTAATTCGTCCAACTTTGGTTAATCCTTTCAGACCTGAGAGGAAGCCGTCTCTCGATCTAAACCCCGCGGCGAAACAAAGTGCGAAAATGAAGATGCACGCATAGGTTAGAAATGATAGGGGGAGTACGGTGTACCTTGAGTATATGTAGAAAAATCCGAGGGCTGGTCTTCCGCTAGAAGCCATTAGATCACTCGCCAGTTGGGTTACCGTAACTAGTGCGAATGCTAAACCCATTACTAGAACGTACGTAAGAACAACAAAGAACGCGGCTACGGCGGAAATCCAGCCAAGAACTGCCCGTGAGGTTGAACTCATGGGATTTGTTGGCCTAGCAGACCGGTATCTTTCCTTCGGTCAGGCGTTTGGTAAAATCGTTAATGTTGTTGAGGTCGGATTTTGCGATCTCTGAAGCGGCCTTCGAGACTCCCTTTAGTTCTACTCCTTTGTCAAGGATGAGTTCCACCCCTGCGACTTTCGGTTCGTTGATAGGCTTTCCTATTTGGCTCAGCAGCCAGACGTAAACTTCCCTAACGCCGGGGACTTTTTGGTGGACGTGTTGGGCGATCTCGTAGGTTAGAAGGTTGTATATCTTTCCGACATGGCTAACAGGGTTCTTGCCAGCAGCTGCCTCTGAGCAGGTTGGACGGTTGAGTGGTATGACGCCGTTGACTCGGTTTCCTCGGCCTACTTGACCGCCATCACCGTCGTCCGCTGACGTTCCGAGCACTGTGAGGTAGATTCCTCCCATGCCCCGCCCCCTCTTGTCCAGAGTATTGATATCAACATTCACGCCGTCAAATTTCACCCTTGACTTGACAAAGCGCGTCACGTCCTCGACCACCTCTGCCTTGCGCTGGAAGTATTGATTCTCGTTCTCAATTAGGCGGTCAACGAAAGCCATGGCAATTGTAAGGTTTAGATCTTTTCCTTCTCTTGAGCCCATTATCTTGACGTCTTCGCCTGTTTCCGGGAATTCTTTCTTGAAGCTGGGAGAGTTGATGTAGCGTTCTGTGTGAAGAACAATTCTCTCGGTGTCAGTAAGGGGCGCATAGCCTACTGCGGCTGATGTGTCGTTTGCGCCATAGAATTTTCCTTTTCTACTGAAGATGTCTCGAAGTGCCTCTGAGCCTCGTGCTAGCTCAACTTGGTATCGGACGTGTCTATCAGGGTCAACGAATCGGAGGTTTTTCTTGAACCACTTCTTCGCCGTCGAAACTGCTATCTCGTCAATAGGTATCGGATCACCATCTACCTCGTATGTGGCTCTATCTCCGAAGACCATTAGCATAGGTCGTTTGACTTCCCCGCCTCCAAAATTTCTACTGACTGCTCCCGCCGCGAGGAGTGCCTTGTCGATGTTGTGGTGCATGACTATGCCGTATCGTTTGATGTATTCTCGACTCAGAGAGACGGAGACTTCGTTCATAACGGCGTCGCATATGTGGTCAGGATGTCCGAGCCCTTTTCGCTCAACAATTTCGAGCTCCTGTTCACCCACGGGGGTCTGTTTTAGTTCGCTGATAACTAGGCCCATTTTCTCAAACTCAAGAGTTTGAATGTGTCCGCGGCGAAGTTCTGTTATTAACGTTTGTTAGCCTATTCTCATAGGAATATTTTCGGGAAAAATTACTTCTTGTGGGCGGCCGTGACGATCGAGATCACGTCTCGATCTCGCAGAAGATATTCATTGGGCAATCTCAAACCATCGCGGGTGTCAATCGCATAAAGCATCTTCTCAGCTAGCTCTGAATGTATTTCGTTGGCCAGATCTTTCGGCGTATATTCGCGGGGAACCAAGAAAACGTCGGGTAGAACGTTTCCCTTCTTGTCCGCGAAGGTCTTCGGATCTTCGACAGGGTATACAGCGTTCATTCCCAGTAGTTTGAAGACCGCGGAGTTCAGGGCGAACTCTACTCCAGTCCTCATTAGCTTGGTCATGACCTTTTGCTGCACGTATGCAAGGGCCCAAGCTTGGTCCTTGGATATTCGCGATTCGTCAAGGACCATGAAGGTCTCTTCACCCGGAACATACTCTATCAAGCCCTTCTCTTGGGCTCGTTTCAATGCGAGCTCTGCTTCGCTTGAAGCAGGTATGACGAGCTGAGAGCTGAATTCTTCGCGGAGTTTCTCGAGGTTCTTCTCGGAGTAGGCGAGGTCCATCTTGTTGGCGATGATCAAAGTTGGTTTTGAGACTGCTCGCAGCCTTTCAGAGAATTTTCTTGAATCTTCCTCCTTCCAGTCCTTCGGATGTCTTGTGGAGAGGTTTGCCGCCTCAAGAGCAGCTGTTACATGTTCTAGTTTGACTCCTATTCCGGCGAGTTCCTTGGCGAAGGCTTTGTCGTAGGCTCCGGTCTTAAGAGGTCGTTTGCGTAACCTTTGCATTGATCTATCGACAGACACTTTGAACCAGAGAACTAGCTCCTCTTCAATATCATAGACGTCCAGTATTGGATTTCCCATTCCAGCGCGGGCGATCTTGCCATCTGAGTCGATGCTCCCTGAGGCGTCGACCACGTGGAGAAGTGCATCTGCTTGTGCTACTACGTTCAGGAACTGTGTTCCGAGCCCTTTTCCCTTCCATGCTCCCTTGATCAACCCAGGGAGGTCGAGCACCTCGACAGGAATGAATCGCCAGCCATCTACGCACTTCGAGTTGCGGGGTCGATCTTTCAAGCCGAGTTCTCTGCAGACACAGAGGGTCTGAACTTGACCGAGAGCGGTGTTGGGTTTCTTTGTTGTAAACGGATAGGTTGAGACTTCCGCCGTGCTGGACGTTGCCGCGTTGAAGAAAGTAGTTTTCCCGGTATTTGTCTTTCCGATGATGCCTATCCGGATCAACTAAGAATCACACGTAGCTTGTTTGGGTTGAGGTGATATTAGAGCTCATGGATTTTTTCTCGAATTTGTTCGGTTGGGGATTTTCGTGAAGGGTGCGACGGGGGAGGAATCGACCCCCAAGGGATCGTTGAGGAAAGGATGTTTGGGAAAAAGGGGCCGGTCTCAGGACCACCAGGGTTCTCGATGGGCCGATTGAGGCGAACCGTTTATAGAGAGAGGCAAGCTCCGGACTAACAAGGTCCGAAAGATGCCATCGGAAATCACAAGCACAGACAAATTTGTCAGCCTATCAGAGGGCGCTCTAGAGTGCCGAGTAAAGCGAGCGAAGGATTTGGTCAAGCTAAAGCTAAGGACTCCGCGGCAGCTCTACACCCACAAGGTGAAATTGGAAAGGGCCGACGACGTTATCAAGCGACTAAAGTGCGAGATAGTTGAAGTCTAGCCCCCGTGCGCCACGGGAATAATGGTAACCCTCGTCCCAGGCTCGATCTGCGTCTTCAGTCCTTCGAATACATTGCAATCCTGATCGTTCAATAGTATGATCACGTTCGGTCTTGGGTCCTCAGTTCCTGCGTCGACCAAGAGTTCTCTGAAAGAATTGTTGTCTACGCCCTTCAAGAGCGTCGAGATTAGTTCTTGGACGGTTAGAGTGTTGGAGGTCGGCAGCTTGATTTCCCTGTTTCCTGCGGCCGAGCCGAGGACTCCGATAAGTTTCACTGGAATGGCATCCGCGGGCACGTTCAGCGTTTCATTCAAACAGGAAAACCTCCTCTAAGTAGCGTCTACTCCCAACCCTTGACCCTTCGGGTAACCGTTTGACCTTCCTCGATCGGATATATTTCTGATATCGGGATTGCGCTTCGGAAAAATCCGAAACCTGTAGCCAATCGATAGGGACTCCACCCCCTAGGGGCCTTGAGGGAACGAGGTGGCGAGTGGATTTCGGCGGGAACAACTTTCCTTTCTCGACGGTCTCGACGACCTCTTTTTTCTCGATCCTGATCGTTGACATAATAAGGCTCCCCGGACCTCCGGTTTCCGTGTTCTTCTTGTCCTGATATGCGATGCCAACGTCGTGCTCTCGAGCAGTGATTTCGATGCTGTGGGAGTCTCGGACCATCTCGTAGGGATCTGGACTACGGATGGGGAAGGCCAAACGAGACAGGGGTCTCTCGACCGTCGCATACCATCGCCTCTTTGAAAGTCCGTCCTCACATTCTTCTCGGCTCGCTTCCCTATGGTTGAGTCGCCTAAGGTCGTTCTCGAGCTTCGCAACGTTCGATCCTGAAAACAATCTAAACCATCTTTCAATCGCGATTTGAGGGTCGCCGTAGTCTACGAGGGCCGAGGGGATGAAGTTGCACTCTAACTGCTTAATTGCGGCCAATCTGTGCGTCCCGTCTAGAACGATTCCCGTTCTCCTGTCTGCGATTATTGGGTGTCGCAGAACCGGGTTTTCTTCTAGGGCGTTGACAAGTCTCTTGAGGTCTTCGGGAACCGTTTCTTCATGCGGCTTGAGATTTGATGCCTTCATTAGCGCGATAAGAATGGGTATTCTGGCGCCAGCAATCGAGTAGCCTTTCAGGGAAGAAGGGGCTTCCAAAACGCTGCTAGGCCAGCGTGTACTATGCTTGGTCGTCTGTTCCTTCGGGTCCGATTTCACCGGGTGCTGCGGCGCGTTTCGCTTCAACTATCTTAAGCCGGGTAACGTAACCGACTATCCTGTTTCGTAGTCGTTTAGTTCTCGCATCAACAAGGGTTGAGAGTGCGACTTTGTTCTCTTCATAATTCTTGCTGAACTTGTCCGGATACCGGGCGACGAGTTCTCTCGAAACTTTTTTGACCGCGGCTATCCGAACTTTTCCCACGCTAGCACATCCGAGAAGTCCGCGGACCTTCTGCTGGACTTTTAAATATTGGCGCGAAAGCGCGGTTACGTTCGACTAACTCTTTTATAGTCTGGTTTGGGAACCAAAATCGGTCCCATCCTTGGGAGAGAGCGAGATATCAACCGCTGCAGTGCATCGGCTCATAAAACGGGGCGGGGCCGGGCGAATAGGGGACGATGCAGCGGAGGAACTGCGAAAGGTGGTTGAAGAGTTTGCCATCCGGGTCGGCAAGGAAGCTCTGGAACTCGCAACGCACGCAGGGCGAAAAACGGTGAGATCAGAGGATATCCGTCTCGCTGTCAAGCGCATACAGAAGGAATAGCCTCAAACTCGCCCGCACTTGAGATAAGGTTTTTATTCGCAACTCCGCCGGCCCCTCTTTCCGAGTGCTAAGAGTAGATGTCATATCTCGCAAACCAACAAGTTTTGATTTTGAAGGAAGGATCCGCACGTAATCGCGGAAAGGATGCACAGAGAAGCAACATTAGCGCTGCTAGGATCGTCTCAGAGGTTGTCAAGACGACCCTTGGGCCCCGAGGTATGGACAAAATGCTTGTCGACAGCCTTGGTGATGTTACGGTAACAAGTGATGGGGCTACCGTTCTTGATGAGTTAGATGTTCAGCATCCCGCTGCGAAGATGCTTGTAGAGATAGCCAAGACCCAAGACGACGAAGTAGGCGATGGAACAACATCCGTCGTTGTTCTCGCAGGCGAACTATTGAAGCGCGCGGAATTCCTGCTTGACCAGGGCTTGCACCCGACCGTCATTAACGCGGGATTCAAGAAGGCTGGGGACAAGGCCCGAGAGATTCTCAACGAGATCGGAAAAACAGTAGACCTGAAGGACACAGAGACCCTTCGTAAGATTGCCGTAACCGCTATGCGCGGCAAGTCGCTGGGAGGCGCGACTGAACACTTTGCGAATATTGCTGTCGATGCAGTTAACCACGTCATCGAAAAGAGGGGTGATGGGTTCACTGCCGATATCGAGAACATTCAGCTAGTAAAGAAGGAGGGTAAGAGCCTCCTCGATACCGAGCTGATCAAGGGAGTCATAGTGGACAAGGAAGTTGTTCACCCTGGAATGCCGAAGAGGATCGAAAAAGCAAAGATTGCACTATTGGATACTCCGTTAGAGATTGAGAAGACTGAGTTTAGCGCTGAAATCAAGATTAGCAATCCGCAGCAAATGCAGTCCTTCCTCGATGAAGAGACGAAACTGATGAAGGACATGGTTGAGAAGATCAAGAAATCTGGCGCAAACGTTGTTCTCTGCCAGAAGGGTATCGACGAAGTAGCTCAGTCATTCATGGCTAAGAACGGAATCTTGGCGGCGAGACGAATCAAGAAATCTGACATCGAAAAACTGTCAAGAGCTACTGGCGCACGGATTATCACCAACTTAGAAGACATTCGCAGCGCGGACTTAGGACTCGCAGGTCTCGTCGAAGAGCGAAAAATTGGCGATGACAAGATGGTTTTCATAGAAGGCGCAAAGGACCCGAAGTCCGTTAGCATCCTCATTAGAGCCGGTCTCGAAAGATTAGTTGACGAGGCCGAGAGAGCCCTCAAAGATGCACTCTCTGTCGTTATCGATGTTGTCAAGAAGAACAAGATAGTTGCAGGTGGCGGGGCTGTTGAGGTTGAGCTGGCAAAGCGAATCCGCGATCTTGCCCCGAAAATAGGGGGCAGAGAACAGCTCGCAGTTGAGGCTTTCGCCGATTCGCTGGAATCGATTCCACGAACCCTGTCCGACAACGCGGGCCTGGAACAGATTGACATCCTAGTGGCTCTACGAGCAGCTCACGAAAATAAGGGCTTGTGGAGTGGAATCAACGTTCACACTGGCCAAGTCTCCGATATGTGGAAGGAAGGAGTTCTGGAGCCGGTAAAAGTCAAAGAACACGCGATCGGATCGGCAGTAGAGGTAGCTTCGATGATACTGAGAATCGATGATGTAATCGCCGCGGCTAAACCGCCTCCTCCGCCGAAGGGCGGTCCGCCTCCGGAATAATCAGGCGATCAGGAAGAACCGAACGGGCACCTTAGGCCCTATGAATTCATGGGGCATCGAGTTCCCTCTTGAATACTCTGTTATCTCGCTTCGAAAACGTTCTACTCCGTTCATATTGTCTTGTCAGTTCGGCTTCTGAGACACCGAGGTAGGGGAGAATCAATCTTCGGATTTTTCAACTCAATTCCTCCAATCTACGCGCCTCCCCGTCCTCCGCCGACCGGAAAACCGCTAACAAACAGGCAGAAGGATTGCACTTGCCGCGACGATTATTTTCGTGATTGTGTTGTTCATTGCGGTTCTTCTGTTGCGTCGCAATCTCTCCTGATCATTGGCGAGAATTGCTCGAGTCAGTGCTGGAAAGTGGTTGGAGAAAACGACAATCCTTAACTGAAACTTATTTTCTGGAAGCCTTTGCTCCGGTAGTATAGCCCGGTCTACAAGTTTGGCCGAAAGTATGCCGGACTCTCGATCCGGCGACCCGGGTTCAAAAGGCTCTAAAGGAGTCTGAATGTCCCGGCCGGAGCACTAGATCACAAACTTGGCCAACATTATTCTCATTACCGGCACCCCGGGGGTCGGCAAGACGGCACTGGCCAAGAATCTCTCGCGGAGGCTAGGTTTCAAACTAGTCGAACCTAGCTATCTGGTAAAGAAAGAAAGGCTCTACACCCGCCATGACAGAACTCGGAGGACCTATGTTATCGATGAACGAAAGCTTCGAAAGCGACTGGAAGCCCTGTCGCGTTCATCAGAGAGAATGGTTGTCCCAACTCATATGGTTGGCGGATTCCTTCCGAAGAACTCAGTGAAAATAGCCTTGGTCCTTCGGCTAGACCCGGTTGTTCTCTACAAGCGTCTGCGAGCGAGAGGATGGACCAAGCGGAAAGCTTGGGAGAACACCGAGGCAGAGATTTTAGATGCGTCCCTCCAACAATCCCGATCACTCTTGGGAATACGGAAAGTGTTTGAGATTGACACCACTGGAAAGTCAGCCCAGGCGATTTACAGGGAAACACGACGCGCTTTGTCGAGAGGAAGCAATGGCAAGTCAGGAATTGTGAACTGGCTCGCTCGCTATGACCCAATAGAATTGGAGAGAACGCTGTGACTGACAGAAAGAAGTTCTGGATAATCAAATGCCCACGTTGTCAGGCCTATCAGATTGTCGATTCTAGAAACAAGGGCAAGACTTGTTCTCAGTGCTCACGACGGTTTGAGATTCTCAATCTCCACGTCTTGGTTTCAGCCAGAGATGCAAGAGAGGCTAGGGCCATCGTTGCAAAGCTGAAGATGCCCGCAACAGTCGCCTCTGAACCAAAGGTGATATAGCGGGTCTCCCAGTCAGCACGCTTCGAGGGTACTAGAGCACTGTCTTCGACCGCCGGCCGAAAATTCATGGAGGAGCTATCGAATCTTCTCCAAAAGCACGTCAGTGTCTTGACGACCCAAGGAAAGACCTTCATTGGCACTCTAACCGGCGTCGACACTGAAACGCTAAGTGTCTGCCTCACGAACGCGAAGTCGGACGCGGGGGATATTCACAAGGTGTTTCTGAACGGTGACACTATTGTCCAAATATCCAGTTTCGAGAAGCCATTCGATCTTCAGAGTCTCGGCGATCGACTCGAACGGGTCTTCCCTAGGATGGTGCGTGTAATAGATGATGCTGGAGTGATCGTTGTGATGGACCGGATCCGGGTCAACGAGAAGGGAATCATCGAAGGCACTGGTCCAGCTGCTGAGCGAGTTCAGAGGGTCTTCGACGAGTTCATGAGGGAAAAAGGCGTCAAGGCCTAAATCCCGTTTTGTCTTTTCAGGTACACGGCAAAGATCTTCTAGGCAGAATCGGAACACTGACCACTAAGAGCGGTAGCTTTCAAACACCGCACATGTTCCCAGTTATCGACCCGAACCTCCCGGTTCTAGATTCAAAATTCTATCACGAGGAAGGCATCAGAGCGATAATGACGAACGCCTATCTCTTGAGGAGAGGGCGACCTGGTCAGCCTCCAAGGGATGTTCATGTGACCCTGGGTTTCAGGGAGACAGTGGCTACGGACTCAGGGGCATACCAGATTCTTGAGTATGGCCACGTTGGGGTGAAGCCTGCCGAGATCGTTGCTTACCAGGAAAAGATTGACACTGACATCGGAGTGATTCTTGACTTTCCTACAGGCTTTCACAGCGACGCAAAACGCGCGGGATGGACTGTCGACGAGACAGTTCGCAGGGCGGACGAGGCTCTGAAGAGAATCAAACGAAAGGACATTCTATGGGTAGGTCCAGTGCAGGGCGGAATCCACATCAAAGAGGTTGCCCGGTCCGCGATGGAAATGGCCAAGCGACCGTTCTCTATCTACGCGCTCGGCAGTCCTACGGAATTGATGGAGGCGCAGCGTTTCGACGTTTTGGTGGATATGATCGTCGCTGCCAAGAAGAGTCTCCCTCACTCCCGACCCTTGCATCTGTTCGGCGCGGGCCACCCTGCAATGTTCCCGTTCATAGTCGCCCTAGGGTGTGATTTGTTCGATTCTGCAGCCTACGCGCTCTACGCTCGCAGAGGCAGATACCTCACCTCCGACGGGACTCAAGAACTGGCCGAGATCGAAGAATTTTCGTGCATGTGCAAGATCTGTGACAGCACAACCCCCGAGGAAATGAGACGTCTGGAAGCATCCGAGAGGGAACAGCTCCTGTCAAAACACAACCTTCTCACATGTTTCTCAGAACTGCGCAAGATACGAGAAGCGATCAGAAGGGGTCTTCTGTGGGATCTCATTGAACATCGAGCGTACGCAAACCCGGCTTTCAAGAAATTCCTTGCAAAAATTGTTCAACATTCCCACCTGCTAGAACGGTTCACGCCCACCGTTAAGCCACGCGGGATCTCCCATCTCGGGGAGGTCAGTGATCATAGGCCCGAGATTTTTCGATACAGTGTGCGCAGGTCCTCGATTCCAGTAGAGCGGCGTAACGCTGTGGTTCTCCTGCCTGGCCGATGGAGGAGACCTTACCATGAGGACCCTCGCAATTTACCGATAGTTAGCAAGCTCGCGAACAAGGTGAAGGTATCTGTCTGCTTCTACACAATTCCATTCGGTCCAGTGCCGATGGAGCTCGATGAGACCTTTCCGTTGGCGCAGACGGAGAGTTTCGACAGTCACGACCCGATGATGTACAAGCGGAGGGCGGAAATGGTGAATGCCTGGATCAAGCGAATGTCACCGAAACAGTTGTTCCTCGTTTCCGAGGGAGAGTACGGTGTTGCGGTTGGGAAGGAACTATCGGGAGCGACTCATAGGCTCAAGATTATCAGAATCCAAGCAAAAGGGGCGAAGCCGGATCGTACAGTCGATTCGATCATTCGGCGACTAAACTAGGCGTACAGTCGCTCGTGAGATTTCGTAAGTCTGGACTTGTGATCGTACTCTCGCTCGATAAGTTTCGCGTCCTTCAACAGTTCTTTCAGGTTGACTTTGAAATTGTAGGCTTTCGAGATTTTCCGAATGGCTAACGCGGCGGCTGCAGGGTCGGCCCGGGCTGGCTCCGCGTAGGGAAGAACTGCTACTGCCGGGAAGTCGTGTATTTCGAACTCACTCAGCATGACCGCTAGCGGGCCATAGACGAGCAAGCCGGGTTCGAGGATTGGCGCTTTGAACACTTTTGCCTGGTCGATATACGCACCCGTCGGAACGACGCAAAAGTCGTCGTTGTTGTTTCTGAACGACGAATCGAGTCCTCCGATCAGAATCGCGTCCTTGAATTTGCCCTTCACAGCCCAGTTTGCCAAGGCCTTTGCGAACTCTGCTTCTTCGGATCTGTGCGGAGAAAATTCTAGCTTGACCAAGACGGTTTTACCTCTCCGGTAGACCTCGAAAGGTGTGACCAGTCCTCCGTCCGCTGTCCCGACCCAGGGAGGTGGGTTTGCGACTTGGATGAAGCCCACTCGTTCTGCTTTCAGTGCGTGTATCATGTAGGAGGTCGCAATGTAACCCGTCTGTCCTACACCATGGAACCCTGTGACGAGGGTTGAGCCTTTGAGATTCTTCGAATCAACGAGAAGCTGAACTGGCACTCTAATACCAACCGAACGAAGTGGATTCTTCTATCGTAATCGTGCCTAAAAATCTCTCCGGAGACTTGGTCGGGGTGTTTTTGCGCGATGCGCTCTTTATTTGGGAAGAAGACTGCCTAAACATGAAGATTATTGTCGGGTCCAGGCAGGTTCATGGGCTGGATAAGAGGACCTTCTCACTACAGGGAGTAGGTGAAGAAAGGTTCCTTGAAACTTGACCAGCGAAGAATAGTCGTTCTTCCTTTCGCCAACATGAGCCTGACCCGGCTGACTCGTATTCTTCTGATGGTATCGCGGATGAGATAATCTCGACGCTTTTGACCGCGAGCGGATTGAACGTCATTTCTCGTACCTCTAGTTCAAGCGCTCCTACAGTTGCGCTCGTTCACTTTTTATTGTAGTCTTTCAAACCCGTTCATTCGTAGCGTGAACAAGAATTTCTCGCGATAATTCATCTCACACTGTTATGGTGAACGGATGAAGATCAGGTTCTTGGGTGCCTGCCAGGAAGTAGGCAGGTCCGCATTCGCAGTAAGCGTCGGTAGCAAGTATCTGGTTTTGGACTATGGCGTAATGGTGAATCATCACGTCGGATTTCCGATGCACATTCCTCCGAAAGAGGTGGAGGCGATTGTTCTTACCCACGCGCACTTGGACCATGTCGGATCGGCTCCGATATTTTACATTCACGGAGGCGTTCCGCTTTATGGCGTTCAGCCAACTTTCACGCTGACCAGTCTGATCATCAAGGATTTCCTGAAGCTCAGCGGATATTATGCGCCATACGAGTTCATGGATCTTCAGACGATGCTGAAGCACCAGCGCGAGCTTCAGTACCACCAGTCGATCGATGTTGGAGACGCGTCCCTGACGCTAGTCAATGCCGGCCACATACCAGGTAGCGCTCAAGCCATAATCACTTCGGAAGGGAAACGGTTGCTGTACACAGGCGACTTCAACCGTCAACCGACAAGGCTCGTCGACGGCGCAGACCCCGGTAACTACAAGGACCTGGACGCGATCATCATCGAAGGAACCTACGCGACGGAAGACCACCCGATACGGGATGGTTTGGAAAAAGAGTTTGTCGAGAAAGTAACGGAAGTGGTGGAGGGAGGCGGGACGGTCCTAGTACCTGCCTTCGGTGTTGGCAGGTCCCAGGAATTGCTCTCGGTGCTCTCCGCCTATCATTTCGAGCATCCGGTTTTTGTCGATGGAATGGCCTTGGATGCGATGGAGATGCTGCTGAAGTATCCATCATCTCTCAGGGACTCGTCCGTGTTCGAACGGGCCAGCAAGATGGCTCATTGGGTCGATGGCTGGAATGATCGGAGGCGAGCTGCAAAGACCGCGGGCGTGATAATATCGCCGGCGGGGATGTTGAAAGGGGGCGCGTCTGTCTTTTACATGGAGAATGTTGCTGCGAAGAAGCAGAATGCGGTGTTTATGGTCAGCTTCCAGGTGCCCGGCAGCCCGGGAAGAATCTTGTTGGAGAGGAAAAAGTTCGTCATTCACGGCAAAGCCCGACCGGTGGACGCTCGGGTAGAGAGGTTCGATTTCTCATCCCATGGGGGCCGACGAGAACTCGAACTGACACTTTCCGATCTGGATAAGAAGACGAAAGTGTTCATTGTGCACGGGGCCGAGGGAAACTGTAAGAAGCTTGCCGAGTGGGCGTCCAAGGAACAGGGTTTGGACGCGAAGGCTCCGAAAACGGGCGACGTTATCGAGATCTAGGGCTCCATGGCAGAGGAAGAATATAGGGCCTTCAAGCCGCGCCCACGCCACCTCTATCCCGTAATTCTCAGCCTGGCTGTTACAGGTGTTTTGGGATATCCGATCTCAAAACAGGGCGTTCCCCAACTTCAGGTTACGCCGTTTCAGGGCGATACACTGGGCTCCGCTGGTCTTAACGCAGTCATCTTCGTGATCGCTCTCGGCGCAAGCGCGACGGCAATGCTTCTCCTTATCAGAAGAGGCAGAATGAAATTCATTCGATCGTTGATCAAAGCCGCAGTCCTCATTGTGTCGTTCGCAGTAGTGTTCTGGTACGCGTCTTCGATCTTCTTCCTGATTCCAAACCCTCCGTCAGACCCTCTACTCTCAATTATTCTCCTAGGTGTTTCTGTGGGAACAGCGGCGGCCATTGGCCTCACAATATTTTGGAGGGGGCGAAAGTATCAGTTGATCGGTGTTACACTTATCGGGGCAATGACAGGAATTTTCCTGGGCTACTCGATCGGCCCCGTGACCGCGCTGGTCTTGGTCGGAGCGCTCGTCATCTATGATATTGTCGCGGTGTTCCGCGGACCCGTGGGAGCGCTCGCGAAAACAATCGAGGAGGGTGATCTGCCTGGAGCCGTTTTTACCTACGGTGAACTAACAATCGGGATGGGAGACATGGTCTTCTACTCACTTGTGGCTACCACGGCGCTCGTCTCTTTTGGAGGCATTATCTCGTTCTTCGGCGCCGCTATTGGGATATTGGCGGGAACCTTTCTCGGATTCAAAGCCTTGTCGAAGTACGAGATGTTCCCCGGCCTCCCCTTCTCCTTGTTGCTGGGAGTGGCCGGAATGCTTCTTGCGAGTTACCTATAGAGACGTTAGGGTATCGGATGCCTCGGCGAGACTTGTAAAGTGGTAATCGGCAATGCTGTCGGTAACCGGTCTCTTTGAAACCAGCACTGTCTTCATGCCGGTGATCGTGCCTCCCCAGACGTCGTGTCTCTCTGAATCGCCAACGATCACTGCCTCACGAGGCTGCAGCTTGAACTGCGTTAGCGCATAGAGAAAGATTCCAGGGTCAGGTTTACGGATACCAACAAAGGCCGATGTTACGACCGTGCGGAAATAATCTAGGAGACCGACTTTTCGCAGGATCTCCACTGCAACTTCATGAGAGGATACATTCGATATTATTCCGAGTTTGATCCTTCGTTTCGAGAGTCTCTCCAATAGGCGCTTTGAGTCCGGAAATACCATTGCATTTTCAGCCCTGGCGGATATGATTATCTTTGTCGCTTCCTCCGTCAGGTCGTCGGGCTCTTCGCCGAGTGCTCGTCTTAAGAGCTGTACCATCCAGGCCTGAATTGGAATTTCTACGTGATGCTTGGAGCGAAATGCCTCATTCACTTTGTATCCTTGCTTGTAGATCCTGAAGAGATCGGATGGGGATTTGTGGCGAGGTAGGATCTTGCTGATCTTCTCTAGCGCCTTCATTGTAACCAGGTTATCTTCGATGTTTTGTGTTACGAGCGTTTCTCCGAGGTCGAAGAATACCGCCTTAGCTCGCGCCGTAATCCTCTCGCTCAAACTAGCTAGCAGGATAACGTAGAACCGCGGCAACCTTTCCAAAAGCGTCGCGGAGCATTCGTCCCTCCTCCGTCTCTTCTGAGACTACCTCGACCTTGCTTCCGCCCTTCTCCGCGTAGTCGAGGAAGCTGTCGATTATGTCGCTGTCTTCAACGACTTCGAGAGTTGTTCTGCCGCACTTCTTGCATGGTCGTGTGGCCAGCTCGTTCTTGAGAGCGTGCGCCTCGTACCTCGTGCCTCGGAATTCTTCTATGTTGCCACAGTTCTTGCATTTGAGTACGAGTCTTTGACCCTCCAGCTTCTCCGATATCAGCAAAGTATCAACAACGCCTTTTTCCAGATATTTCTGGACTTGTAGTTCTCCATACACTCCTTTGCCTGTTTCGTGTCCGAGTTCGTAGAGGAATTTCTGGACCATCTGCTTCTCCTCCTTGTATCGGACCCCTTTCAGGATCTCGCTGCTCTTCTCGACAACCTCTTCGACACCTGCTTCGCTCGTATAGCTTGTGTCGACGACTGAGAGCACTTTCTTCTTCAGCGTGTACTGTAGGTATTCTCCTTCGGACCAGACGTATTTGGTGGGTCCGGGTCCACCGATGATAATTCCTTTGAGGTCAGGTATTGCAAGCATGATATCGTTGAAGTGTTGACCGACGCGCTTGTAGTAGTCATTGGCAACCTGTTCCCTGATACGTTCGAAACGTCTGGCCGATTGTCCACCCGCGCGGCTCTTCCCTGGTATTCCTGACGTGAATGATTTGACGATCTCGACCCTGCGTCCCTTGAGGGTTGCAACAACTGCTTCTGTCCCGTCGATCACGATTATTCCGTAGGTGTCTTTCTCGACAACGAGCGCGAGGAGAGGTTCGACATGGAAGCGAGCGTCGCACCGATAGAAGCCTACCGTTATCGGCTCTGGAGGGGTAAGAACGTAGATCTCCATCCTCTCACTTCCAAGACCATTCTGGGGAATCATTCCTGCGAAGATCACCAAGCCTGTAGGCGGTGGTTCCTTGAACAATCGCAGGCGCTGCATCACCCGCTCTATGGAGTCTTGGACCGCTTGGCGGGTAGTGCGTGACTTGATGTTGGATGCTGTGCCGGCTTCTTCTCGAAGCTGACCGAGGACTTCGTGTATTCTCCTGTCTGGGGGAACGTATAGGCTAATGAGTTCTGTTCCTCGACCTTCTTTCCGTGCCAGTTGTTCCAGGGTTCGTCTGAACTTAAACTGGGCAACCGAGTCCGATGCGGACATAACTGAGCTCGTCACTGGCTATTCCACCTCCAGCGAGAAAAAGTAAGGACCCCGGCCTATGGTTCTAGCCCGTCTCGTTCACATTTTGGATTTTTTCTTCTTTCCTGGATTGTGCTTCGCGCAGGTGCTACACATCTTGTTGACGGGTCCTCACATGGCATAGGTGGGTTTTGCGTATAAAACGGTTTTTCCGAGATCTGGGTTACACTACAGTCTCTGATTCAAGGTATTCGACTAGATTCCCCACTTCTAATATAGTGACGGCTGCAACGTCGAAGATCGACGGATATTGCGGGCGGTTGTCAAACTTGGTGGCGCGTTGTTTCACCGCGAACCAGACGTGAAAGCTATCAAGGACATGGGTAAGGTTCTGGGAGCTTTCGTCGAGAAAGGGAATCAGCTCGTACTGGTTGCGGGGGGAGGGGAGACCGCTAGAACGTACATTGGAGTTGCAAGAAAGCTTGGCGCGGAAGAGTCGACCTCTGATCTCCTCGGAATCCAGATTACCAGAGCGAATGCTGAGCTGTTGCGACTAGCGCTGGGTTCGATAGCATCGTCACATATTCCGATCAGCTTGTCTGACTTGCCCCATTATGTTGGGCCAGGGAAGGCTGTGGTTATGGGCGGATTGCAACCAGGCCAGTCGACCAATACAGTTGCAGCACTTGCGGCGGAGATTACACGGGCCGAACTCCTCGTCAATGGTACTGATGTCGAAGGGGTCTATACTGAGGATCCGAAGAAGAACCCGAAGGCCAAGTTGATCAGATCTGTCCACGTGGACAAGCTGCTGAGCTGGGCGATGGGAGGAGAAGTCTTTGCGGGCCGCTACGAATTGCTTGACCCGCTGGCGATCAAGATAATGCAGAGAGCGAAAATACCTACTCGATTCGTGTCCCTCGGGGACCCGAACAATATCATCGCCGCTCTGCAAGGCAGAGAGATCGGAACCAGGGTGGATTACTCGTAACAGGCGGAGAGACGTTGAGATTGGTTGATCTGTTTCAATCGAAAGCACAAGTCCGATTGGTGGAACATCTGCTCCAGAATAGACAGAAGGTCTTCAACCAAGCAGGGCTTGCCCGAGTACTTGACGTATCCCCGTCAACGGTTGCAAGAATTGCCGAGCCGTTGGTGAAATCCAAGATCCTGCTCTTTGAAAGGTATGAGAAGGGCATGAAGATTTTCGCCTTTAACTTGGAGGCGCCTGCAGCGCGGAGCCTGGTCGAGTTCTACGAGAAGATAAGCGCACTCTGATTAGCTGAGTCTAACGACAGAGTAGGTGAAGGTGCTGCCTCGGGAAGACAACAGTGTTATTGTGTAAGAGTTTCCTGTCGCAAACGTGAACGCGCCTCCCGTGTTGGTGCAGAGGCACGATCCAGATATCAGAAGCTGGGCTTGTCCCAATGCTGTTGGAGCTATGGATGGCGGGCCGGTCCAGGCAGTCTTGGCGTACTGGCTAGAATTCGAATTCTTAACATAATATCCTGTCAGCGAGATTGGCGCTCCACCAGTGTTTCTCAGGTATAGAGTTACGTTGTAGGTTGGGTTCTGCGGCCCAAAGCTAGAGAACTCCATGCTAAGAGCTTCCTTCTGAAGATTCGGCGCCTGCGTCAGCGCCCCGAAGAGCCCAGTCGCATATACGAAGACTATGCCTGATGCGGCTACTACTATGACGACCATTAGGAGCGAGGCCATGATAGTGTCAACTGCTCGCTTGTTTCTAACTAGGCTTCGCAACATACGCTCTAAACGCGCTCCTGAGGATAGGTCTGCAAGAATCATTGAACGCGCGCTTGGTCAAATGCTCCTATCGTAACCCTACCCCGGGCCAACCGGGTAACAGGCTCGCCGATCTAAGCATCGAATTGGTGGCGTAGGCTATCGAAGGTCGAGACTGTGTTCAGGGCTCTGAAAGGCTAGATGCAGACGTCACGAAGGAAGAAGCGTCCGGGATTGGTGGGTGAACGTGGAATTCTCCGTGATTCAGGAAGGGCGCGGCGCGGGAAAAACAGACCCCCCGGGGGGTCAATATTTAGTTAACAGAAAGAAATAGTTACAAGAAAATCAAAGCGACAGAAAAAGCGAGATTCTTAGGTAGCCAGGTAATAAGTGGTAATCGCTTATTATTGGCGTCATCTGCTTCTGAGCAGCCTCTTCTTGACTTGTGGGCTTTTCAGTTCTCTCAGCGCGTCTCAGGCAACCCATTTCGCTGCTCCGGAATCCATTTTCTGGATCTTGAGAGCAGTAGAAACAGATGCTTTGTTAAGCTTTAGATTTCGTTTGCCGATCTGTCTAAGGGCCCAGTTTACGGCTTTCTTGACAAAATTTCTCTTATCAGAAGCTCCACCAATTATCAGGGGGAGAAAGTCGAGGAAGACTTGGTCTTTCGCTTTCTTGTCATGAACCGCTAGCTCCGCCATCAGGACAAAGCCCGCCCTCTTCTCGTACTCTTCTTCTCGTCTGCACCATTCCTTAGCCTTCTCAATGGCAAACGGGGTCTTGTCGAAGAGATTCCCGCAGGAACCGTCAACAACATCCCAAGAGTCGAAATCTTGAACCCATTTCTCCATCTGGCCTATTGTGACTTGTTGAGGATCATCAATCATAGATGCTAGGAGTCTAGCATCGTGCAGTCCAGTTTCCCAAAGCTGTATTGCGAGCTGGTGGTCTCTTCCGATCTCTCGCGCTAAGGTTCGGAGGGCAGGGACCGAGACCCCGAAAGAGCTGCTTGACTTGATTCCAAACCGGGCCATGCCCTCGACTGCCTTCGGGTCGCCCATCGACCTGAGCCGGTTTACAACCTCTTTGGCTTCCAAGGGGGATCTATCCTTGGTCGGGTACGCCGGGTCCTATTCTCTTGTACAGAAAGACCAGCCAGAATCGAGACGTGGCCTTGCCGGACCGTTGGAACCCGTTCTTGACAAGAAGTTTATCGACTGAACGCAAAGGATGGAGGTACAAACGGAAACCGGTTTTTCTCAACTTCTCGACCAGATTGGCTAGCCCTATTCCAGCCCTCATCAGGGGTTTCATCAGTCCTTCGTTTCGTGGAACAACGAAACCTAGCAATTCCTTGGAGGATTGGGAAGCGGTCTTCAGTAGCGAGTCGGCGTCAGGATAACAGCAGAGAACCTTGTCCATAACGACAATGTCAGATGCAGTGGGCTGCATGGAGGCCGCGTTCGCGACTTCGAACTTTACTCTTTCTTGAAATCCGGATTCTTTCGCGAACTCGTTGGCTTCGTGAATCGCGGCGGACGATAAGTCAACACCCACACACAAAGAGGCTCCATGTCTGAGCGTCTCCAATGCAAAGAAGCCTGTTCCGCATCCGATATCAAGAATCGTCTTTCCCGCCAGGCCATTCCTGGCAAGGATCTCCAGAAGCACTTCGGTGCTCGCCGTTAGGCCCTTGGACTTGTATTTGCAACAGCGATCGTGGGCCAGATCGTCGAAAGTCTCGGCGATTTTCTTGGTTTGAATAGGGTCTGAGGTCATACACTAATCGGAGCTCTGCCTCGAGAACTTCCCTGTGACTATGAAAACAACATCTGCCTCAGGAGAGACCGTTTTCAAGACCTCTCTAACCCTGTTCTTGACATCATCTGAGTCTTCTTCCAGGTAAATGGTTAGGCGGCCTTTTGGGATGCCTATCCCGCTGACCCCCGGTAGCCGCAATATCTGCGAGGATACCTTTCGTTTCAGGTCCCTAGGATCAGGGCTGGTCTGGGGAGGGCCCAACTATCTCAGGCTAGGGCGTTGGACTTTCCTTCACTTGAACCTATCCTGCAAGCTGGATCTGGAGAGCCGTTAGAACATCCGAGATATGATTCGCAATGGTTGACTTAGGTGAACCGCCGAAGAGTAGGCCAGTTGCCCTTCCTAATCCTCTGTCGACAATGAGCGATCCGGAGTCCCCAGCGTCTGAGAACATCTGTCCCATGTCGGGAGAGATCAGAATCTGTCCTTGAAAGGTTAGGGTCCCGACATCATACTGAATGTTGACATCGGCGCTTATGTCGAGCACAGAGCCGGTGGTGTAGCCTGTCGTCCGGCCGACCTTGTGGACCTTCATTCCATCCGTTGCGTCGATAGGTGTGGTGGTTGCGAGCTTGCCGACCTTCGGCAAGATCGTAGGATCTGCTTGAACGGCTTTGTCGATTGCTGCTATGGCACAGTCGACACTGTTGCTTCCACGGGGCGAAAGCGGCACAGCCTTCGACAGAGTCGCAACCTGATCGATTGTCTGGTTCCCCTTGTCAAGGAGAGCAGGTTGGAAGATCGCGGTTCCAACTGGAAGCTTGTCCTCGTTGGCGAGGACGTGGTTGTTGCTGAGTATGTATTGGGCGCCTCCGCTTTTCACGATCGCGCCCAAAGTGCCTGCCTCAACGAGGTTTCCGATTGGGGGTGGACCAATAGAGGTTCCTGGTCTGATTGGTCGGAAGCGGTCTCTAGGGGTGGTTGGTGCTGGTGGCATAGTGAAGGCTCGGAACCGGCCTGTCTCTACAACGTCCGTCGGGACACCGCGGATTATCGGGGGTACCAGTTGTGGTTGTGGAATCTGTGCTTTGGGAAATTTTCTGTTCACATATACTCGAACCGCGTCGGTCGCTGTTGGTTGTCCGCCTTTGATCTTCTTTCCTATCCCTACCCCGACAATGTTTAGGTCAAGCTGGTAGGAGACTGCTCTGGTCGAGTAGGCGGCGCGGGCGCTATCGGTCAGGAAGCGGGTGGCCGCTTCCTTCTTTGCCGTCGCTAGCTGCGTAGGGATGTTTTCGCGGTTCATGAAATCGGAAAACGGGCTTTCTGCTGATTAAAACTTCGTTTACAATCGGAACTTCCGGATCGAAACCTGGTCAGGGGTTTCAGGGGATGACATCGAAAATGGAACGAGATGCCGTATTTCCTGGACGATCTGAGATTTACATGAAAGTGCGAATCGTGGGATCCTCATGCCCCGCTTTTTGTATCGAGGAATGGTATTTGTATTAGCTGGCTCGTCCATCACTCATCTATTATCTAACAACATGCCCTGGCGTGGCGCTTCGCTGGTAATATAGTGTCGAGGGCAAATCATCGAAAGTTCGAAAGCACCGATCACTTTCTTGCCAAATCTGATCGCATTTTGATGTCAGGTGCAACTTGATCTGCGAATGAGTTTCTTACCAACCCATAGACTACGGGCTCTCTCCAGCTATGATCCTAAGCTTCGCAAACAACAAGGGAGGAACCGGCAAGACCACAACAGCCGTCAACCTCGCCACCGCGCTGGCACAACTCGGAAGAAGAGTCCTGCTAGTAGATCTGGATCCACAAGGGAGCGCTACGGTCAGCCTGGGCTTCCAGAAGTCCAAACTGCTCTACACGGTCTACGATGCCCTCGCCCAGTCGAGAAAAATGGAGGAGGTAATGCTTGGGACGAAGGTCGAAAATCTAACCCTCGTGCCTAGTAACCTGGATCTTGCGGGAGCAGAGGTCGAACTCTCCTCCATCCCTGGTCGCGAGTTCGTCCTTAGGGAGGCTCTCGCGGTTGCCAAGCACAAGTATGATGCGATTCTGATCGATTGCCCGCCAAACATTGGCATTCTCACCGTTAACGCGATCGTTGCGTGTGACCTCATGATCGTTCCCGTTCAATCTGAATTCCTCTCCATGGATGGCCTGCCGACACTGTTGAAGTTCATGCGGATCGTAAAATCGCGGGCGAAAACCGACTTCGATTATCGAATACTGCTCACGCTCTTCGATAAGAGAACGGGATTGTCAAAGAAGGTTGTCCAGCAGCTCAGAACATCGTTCGGCGACCATATTCTCAAGGTCGTGATCCCGCGTTCGATCCGGATGGCGGAAGCTCCCAGCAAGGGGATACCAGGTCTAGTCTACGCCCCTCGAAACATGGCCTCCGAGGAATACCGGCGCCTCACAAAAGAGCTTCTCGAAGGGTCCCTGGCGGAGACGGTTCTTACCAAGCTTGGATCTGCAGCGGACTGACTGATCGTTGGCTAACGGCCTCAACGGCGTTAAGAGAAAACGACGGCCGGCCCAAAAGGGTGTACAAGCAGTATTCACCGCCGACGTTAATTGGAAGGGACGGACCCAAATTGCCATCGGCCTAATTGCAATCGGATTCGGCACCGCCGCATGGGTCTATTCCTCTCGGGGCCTCGGAGAATTGGGTGTAGGAAATCTGATCCCGTGGGACTCGTCAGCCTCTGCCTTTCTCCTCCCCGTTTCCATTCCACTGCTGATAGGCGGAGTGGGCCTCTGTACCTACTACTTTACAATGAGGAGAACCTGGCGGGCTAGCAGCCTGATTGAATCGGCACTGTACGAGCTGGAGGCTCTTGTCGTGCAAAGGAGCCTCTCTTCTGGCTTCCCTGAAGCCGTGGCTGCAATTGAAGCGAAGCCAACCGGGAGGAGGCCATTCCATCTGCCCTCAAAGGCCCTTGCGATCGCGCTCGTCGAAGCTGTTGTCATGATCATGATCTACGGTGGCATTGTGCAGGAATATGGTTCGAACGTGAATATGCGGAACTGGGTTCAGGCCAATTTCGCCCCGGGAGAATACCTTCTCAACTATTATGGGGTCCTGATTCTTGCTGGGGTCTTAGGGGTCGCGATATTCCAAATAATACCGAGAAGCCTTCAAGCAAGGAAACTCCAAGCTCCGTTCAGAGCACCGTCTAGGAAGGAGCGATAGCGTCCGGGCCGTGAAATCGGGACCGTGATCTGTTCAGGCCCGAGAATAGCTCTACGATTCTACGATCTTGGTCTGAACAACTCCTCGGAAAACCTCCAATGCATCTGTGGCGTATTCTTGAAGGATTGTCTCCCTCGTCTGGGTTTGTCTTCTTGATTTGAGATACGCGCCCAAGGGTACCATGTAAAACTTGATCGCGGCATCAAGGTTTGAGTTCTGTTTGTAGCGCATCTCGAAGTCGTACACTTGAAAAACTTCCCTTTGCATTCTCATTGTCAACCGAACAAAGAAATCGAATTTGCGAGGCTTCTGCTTCTCCTTCTTCAGCGCAAGCGAAACAACTGCCTCATGGGGGATTGTGATGTTAGCAGTATCCGCGGCCAAGGAATCCATGCTGGTCTGCTCATAGTCTTCGAGGGTCTTTGGTACCACGTCGGTGATCAGCGCGGTTCCGTATGTTATCTCGCGACGAAGCCAAAAGTTGCCTCTCGTATTCTTCTGACGAATAAAGATCGATCGACGATCAGTCACTAGAATAGCGTATTCTTTTGGACTTACCTGGTCCGGCACTATGACCCTGTGGATCAATGCGAGCCTGCTCTCTAGTGTTGAACTAGCCATCTTTCACAGTCCAATCCTTCGTAGTCCGGTTCTTAGAATCCAAACCAGATGGCGTAAATCTCGTTCCTTTTACAAGCTCTACAATTGTTCAATTTCTAATTGAGTTGTCCGCTTAACGCTTGATACTTTCTTGCGTCACGCAAAGTGAAGAAGACGTACAAGAGCCATGCTAGCAACGCCACAACGCCGACAGACGCAAGCCCGATTGTGAAAAGTATCAACGCTGGTTCTAACACCAGGAAAAGAGTGCCAATGAGCCAGAATAGTGTCCCTGTTTGCATACTCGCGCGCTTCTCGGCGGAGCTCATTTTCAAAACGCCGATCCTATAGCAGAATAGAATACAAATGCTGAACGAGAGAATCGTCAGGACTACTGCACCTAGAGTAATCTGGAAGAGAACAGGGTCGATCTGGCCCGAGGCATATCGCGGGAAGAGGAAGAAGAGGAGGAAGGTGAATACGGCAATGGTTGATCCGAGAACTGTTCCTGCCCGGTTCACATTCGCCGCAGCAAGGTCAAGGTCTGACCATAGATTATCTTCGGCGTCTGACACTTGCTCTCGTCCTCTGCTAGAAACAGGATCGAAAGAGTTGGCTATTTAGGTGCTCGAGATTTGTGCCGCCTTGCCAGCATCAGATTGTTTTTCGAAGAGTTCGAATGTACTTGAGGTAAAATAAGTTCAGAGGAATGAACGTCGCCAAGACGGACCCTATTCCGACGGTGAATTTTGCATCCCTTGAAGCTAAAGACGTGAGCAGGTAAATGGATGCGAAGCCGGATGCTAGGAAAAGCTTGTACCACTTTCTAACACCGGTGACCGAATCTCTCCTGTCAAGCATCAATCTCGGCGTTAATGCCACGCTGCCCCAGAAACTGAAAATGCCGAGCTGAAATGTTATCGTGAGTAAAGGATTCGCTGCAGGATTACTCCATGGAGAAAGTCCGATAACTAGCCACTCTATCATCAGCCCTATGGCACCGGATACTAGATAGTAATACGGGACGGCCTTGGATTCGAGCGTCCTCCTGTCTAAGACTCTGCCAATTTGACGAACTACTATCAGAAATGGAACGAAGGCGATGAACGTTGGGATGAGCCAACCCACAAGGTTTCTCTTCAAAATGCCTTGAGTGATGAATTCCTCAAGAAACGCAACGGCAAGGCCGACAAGATAAAACCTGATTCTCACGCTCATACGATAGATCTTCAACGGCGTGGAACGAGCTCATCTGAGCCAAGAAGAAGACGTGGAAGATAGGCGTGTTGATACTATGTTAGCTTGTTGCCGCAGTTCTTGCAATACCTAGCTTCTGTAGGGTTCAGTGTTCCGCAGGACACGCAGGAAGCCGATGTCAACAATGCTCCGCATTTGATGCAGTGTTTTGCGCCCGCGATAAGTGGGGCGCTGCACCTTGAACATTTACCGATGTTCGAAGACTCTTCCGGAGGTTTCGGTGGTGCGAACGCGCTAGGCGAGAACACGTCTGAAAGTATTACGACATCCCCGACTGTTGCGATCTTCTCATGTCCCAGTTCGAACTCGCGTGGCAAATCCCTTTCGTCCAGCAGGGTCTTGAATTGCTCCTTGTCGACAGAAAGGACGAATGATCTCACATCGCCAGTTTCGTTTGAGATTGCTTTTCGGACCCGGCCGACTATCATTCCATGGGAATCTATTACCTGGAGGCCGTTGATGGCTTCAATCCTGGCGTGCGCGTCCTTGAGGAGTGTTGGTTCAGTGGGACGGTCGACGTATTTCTCGCAGGCGTAGCAGTACCATCGTTTCTGGTGCGTTTTGGTCCGGATGAATGTGAGCGATTGAGTACAATCTGGGCATCGTGCCTTAGGTTCTTCCTCGAACATGGTGGGCATACCGGATTTCAAGAAATAGTCTTGCCGGAAATTGCCAATAAGACCATTTTACATAGTTAACATCTTCGCCAAGTGAACAGAATCTTCTTCGCACATGTCAAGATCGAACGAGAAGTCAATACCCTGTTTCGAGAGGCGGGTTTGACGGTTTCGAGTCAATCTTCTCTCCTAGCTACGCTGGCATTTCCAAGCTGGGCTCATTTTTGCTGGGCTACCAAATCTACGCAAAAAAGTAGTCTCGAGATAGGCTGTCGGAGCCGAAATCAAGTAATCCGGTCCGCAGTAACAAGATAAATTCATTCAGTCAGGCATCCTCGCCTGCGTCTATCTCCGAAAGTTGAGCTGATGCGAGTGGAACTAGAGTCAGGTGAGGAAGTCGTCTGGAAGGGGAGACCTGCTTACCATCTTCGGTATCCATTCTTGGCGTTTTTGTCCCTCTTCGGGATCCTTAACATTAATGGGGTATCACTTGGAGATGAGGCAGACGCCGCCGCAACGATCCTCTTGTTCGTATTTCTGGTTGCGAGCCTTGTGAGTCTCATTGTTGACATGGGAAGGAAATACTATCTAACGAACCGTCGGGTGATCGCGCACAACGCTACTCTGCTGGTTCCAGATTTGTCGAATATTCGCATGGAACAATCTAGACTGGGACGGTTGCGTGGGGTGGGAGACGTCTATTTTGATTCGAGAGATAGCAGATGGATAGTCTTCAAACATGTGAAGGACCCGAATCTGATTGTCCGGGGCGGGTTCAGCCTGCGAGGGATACCGGCCGGAGTCACGAGCACCGCATTTTGTAATTACTGCGGGTCAAGAATCCCCGGCGGCGCTACGAAGTGTCCTAACTGCGGCGCAAACGTGTGATTCACAGCAGAACCAGGGATCGAACCGAAGCTTGATTTTTTCCTCCATCGCTGTGATAATTCTTTAACCCACGAGCAGTTCGTGTTGGTCTGAGGCAGCAAGAGAGGCGTTCAATCTTGAAGAAGAGCGTTAGACAAATGCTCAGGTCAATCTATGGTGGTCGCGCAGATGTTCATCTTGATCTACACACACTATCCATCCAGCATAGGCGTAGACACGGGCGAGATTGTGACCTATTTCCCAGCGACCCAATGCAAGCACCTCGTTGGACAGTGATCGCGTCGTTGACGCATGCGCGACGAATGTTGGAGGTCGGTTGTGGTCACGGCTACACGGCTGCTTTGATGGCTTCTGCGGGAGGTCCCGGTTGTCATGTGGACACAATTGAAGGGGATCCGGGTCATGCGGACCTTGCTGAGCAAGCGTTTGAGCAAAGAGGCCTCTCCACGCAGATACGCGTTCTCCGCGGCCGTGGACAAGACGTCCTACCCAGGCTCAAGGGCTGGTATGACGTCGTGTTTCTAGACGGCGATTGGCGCGAATATCCAGGATACGTTCCACACCTCCGCCGTCTCACGCGCCCCGGTAGCATCGTCGTGACCGCGAATCTCAACCCACTGTTCGGTGGATGGGGAGGAAGGTTGCCAGGGAAACCGGCGATCCAATCCTACCTGACACGTCTTGTAAGAGATCTGCACTTCCGCACGTATGTGGTTCCTGGGGAATGGGAATCAATCAGCGTTCGCGTCTAACGGTAGGAGCGTCAATGGCTAAAGAGCAACAGAAAGCTGTTCTCGACACTGTTCAGCGGTGATTAGTTTCGGCTAGCTGATCTGTCTAAGTTCCTGTTCACCCTTTCATGAAGGAAGCGTATTGTCTTGGTTTCGGAATACATCCTGCTTCTTCTTGGGTTCGTAAGAGATGTGCTCGACGCGTACGACAGCTGGAACGGAAAAGACGATGTGCCTTTGAAATTCAAAGAGCTCATGATGGTCCTTCGGGTCGAAGCCTCAGACCGACAGAAATGACTCTTGTTTTTGTCAGAAATCAAATGGTGCCAAAAAGCCCTGTGCTCAGGTATCTGAGACCCGAGTCTACCATGAGCGTGACAACAGTTGCGTCAGGTCCAAGTTGTTTCGCAACCCTCAACGCGGCTACCACGTTTGCGCCAGATGATGTTCCGACGAAGAGACCTTCGTCTTTTGCTAGCCGCCTCGACATTTCCTTGGCCTCCTCCGTCTTGACCTTGATTATCTCGTTCACAAGTTCAGGTTCCCACAGCGGCGGGATGAAGCCTATTCCGACACCTTCGATCTTGTGAGAGCCAGTCGGCTCTCCCGAGAGAACTGCGGACTCGGCTGGTTCAACGGCCGCAATATGGATCGCGCGATCATGGTTCCAAAGAGCCTTGGTGGCGCCGTGAATTGAGTGGGCTGTTCCGACGGCTTGGACGAAAGCGTTCACCTTGCCCTTGGTTTGGTTCCAGATCTCCACTCCTAGTGGATAATATCCGGCTATCGCGTCTTTGTTCGTCAGCTGGTCAGAGTACCAATGATTTGGCCGTTTGCTGATCTCGGCGGCTTTGTCGATCATTTCTTTGATAAGTCTCTCGGTTATCTTCTTGCTGTCGCTCTTGACGATACTAATCTCGGATCCGAAAGCCTGCATGGTCAGGCGTTTCTCCTCGCTGAAGGCATCTGAGTAGACCATGTGAGAACGGAAACCCTTGGCCGCGCAGACTAGGGCAAGTGAGATTCCGGTCGTGCCGGCAGTGTACTCAACAACCGTCCCGCCGAGTTTCAGCCTTCCGTCGGCCGCGGCTGCCTCGACCATCGCCTTCGCCACTCGATCCTTCATGCTTCCTGTGGGGTTCTCAAACTCAAGCTTGGCAAGAACCCGGGCGGATCCAGAAGGTACGACCCTACGGAGTTTAACTATCGGAGTATTTCCGATCGCCTCGACAACACCGCCAGATACTCTCATACCAAATGCCCTAGGTCAATTCTATCTAAGACGTTCGACAGGATTGTGGACTGTCGCGTGGACATGACACCAACAGCCCAACACTGCGTTCGATGAACGGTGGAGGTTGGGAAGTCGGGTTGATTCAGTGTTCAAAACTGTTGGCTTATCTCTTCAGTCACCATATGCTGGAGAAGTTTCGCCTGGAGGTGAAGAGCTCGAAGAAGATAGCCCTTATCCTACTAGTAGCAGCGATCCTGCTTCCAACAGTAGCCATCCTCCACGCTGCAGACACGTCCACGGGCAATACCACGACCAGTCATGATGACGATCACAAGGATCAGAATCAGAGCCATCAGCAGGAACACGATGACAATGAGACATCAGACCATCCAGTGAACCATGGTGAAATAGAGGATGATCACGAGAACGAGACAGACACGGAATCGGCTCAATGACAAGATTGAGCTGGCAGTTCGCCCGCCTAACTCTTCCATTTTTTGTTAGCTGTTCCTGAACCCATGGATCTTAATCGATCCCTCTTGATTAGGCCTTCGTCTCCAGCTTCAACTATGCTAATCCTCTTGTCGGTTGGTCTGATACCGGGACCAGACCGATAGTAGCTGGGACTGGGTCCCTAGATGGGTTTGACGTATTCTATCGTGATGTCAGCCAGTTTTGCTGTGCCTGCGAGCCTCATCACGTTCACTAGTTCCATTTTCAAGTGTTCCAAGACTGCTGCAACTCCTTCCGCACCGTGGAGTGCGAGGCCCCATAAGACTGGACGGCCGACCCCGACCGCATCGGCGCCCAACGCCATTGCTTTAAAGACGTCAGTTCCCCTCCTGATTCCGCTGTCGAATAATACTCTCGTTTTTCCTTTGACTCTTTCGACTATTGGTCGAAGAGCCTCTATTGCGCCGAACCCGGTGTCGAGTTGTCTTCCTCCATGGTTTGAGACGACGATGGCTGGGACCTTACGCCTTGCAGCTTCCTCAGCGTCGTCGGGTGAGAGGATGCCTTTGATCAAGACGGGTAGAGAAGTATGTTTTCCGGTCCATTCGTAGGCGTCCCAGCTCAGATCGTCCTTCAGGCCAGCCGTGAGGGACTGAAGGCTTCTCGTTGCGGCGATGAATCGCTCGGATTGAACGTTCGGCCGGTTGAGGTCTGTTGGTAGGGTGAAACTGTTTCGGATGTTACGATCTCTAATTCCTAGCACTGGGAGGTCGACTGTCAGGACGATTGCAGAGTAGCCTGCTTTCTCAGCCCGCCCGAGCAACTGTTTGTTGACCTCAGGGTCCTTGTTGAAGTAAAGCTGAAACCATCGAGGGCTATTCTTGATGGCTGTCGCTACTTCCTCCATCGTCTTGTTAGATCCAGTCGGAGAGACAAAGAGCGTGCCTGCCTTCCTCGCACCCAGAGCGCTTCCAACTTCGGCAGATGGATGGACGACGCCGTGGTTGGCCATCGGGCTAACATAGATCGGCATCGATAATCGCTGCCCGAGAAGATTCGTCGAAGTGTCGGCCTCTTTGATTCCAGTCAGGACTCTGGGCATGATGGCTATTTTCTGAAAAGCCTCTCGATTAGCCCTCAGGGTCAGCTCTGAACCGGCGCCACCAGCGACGAAATCGTAGCTGGCCTGGTCAAGCATCTGTCTCGCTTGTTGTTCTAGGTCTTCTGTATTGGCGAATAGGGGGCTAGTTACTTTTTCGAACTGGGTCACAGGAGGTCTCAAAGATCGGCTTCTATCGCCTGAGGTATAAACCGCGCAGTCAATCGCGAGACCGCCATCCCTAATCACAAAAATACATGATCTGATCGACGCCAAGAGCAAGACATGCCAGCAGATAACCTACGAGTGCTTCGAATGCCTGTTTCTTTAAAGAAGAGTAACGAGAACGTATTCACGAAGGGTGTAGTTGAACTGTATGCTGATCGTGTTGTCCTCAAAATCCCTCACGGATTCTCGTTAGCAACTTTGGTAAGTCCACTTCCGCCCACTTTTCCCGACGTACAGATGGTAGAGATGACAGAGTCCATTCCATTCTCGAGCATCACGTCAATCAGTAGCCGTGTGAAGGGAGGGTTTCTTTCACGAAACGTGAACGTAGAGATGCGTACTGACAAAGGCGTGACTTGGAATATCACGGCGCCCTCGAGAATCCTTGATGCTCTCCAAAATGCCTTCGAGGCGTGGAAGCATAGTGGTCCCGACTAGATTCAAACAATCTCTGGCGGGATTCTGAAATCATGAATCTCTTGTTGATTTGATCGCCAAAGTCGTCGTTAAAACTAGCATTCTTCGATTTCGCGTTTCATGCGGGCTAGAAGATCAACTGCGTCGTCCGCGTAGCTGCCAATCCACCTGTCGTGCAGTTCTTTGATAGGAAGGGGGTTGATGTAATTCCAGCGGAGACGCCCTTCACGCTTCACGATGACGAGATCAGCTCTCTCGAGAACAGTCAGGTGCTGCATCACCGTACATCTGTCTAATTGTCTAAAGCACTCGATTATCTCCCCAGTTGTTCTAACCCTCTCCTTGAGAAGGTCGAGGATCTCGCGCCTTCGATAATGGCCGAGGGCCTTGAAGACCAAATCGTACTTGTCTTCCATCGTCAAGTTAGCCATCTTTGGAGATTCTTGCTCGGATCGATATTCTAGCCCAACAGTTGAGTGCTTAGGAAAGTGTTATAAATATATAACATATAGTCGTCGGCGTCGGAGAACGCGAATATGGACTTAAGATTCACTGTTCAGACGAAAATTCAGAAACCTGTCAGCGAGGTATTTGATGCGGTCTACAATCCGAGGAAGCTTAGCACCTACTTCACATCGGGCGGATCCAGTGGACCGTTGGATGAAGGCAAGACGGTGATGTGGAAATTCAACGATATGGGAGCGAAAGTCGAGACGGTCCCGGTTAAAGTGAAGAAGGTCGTGAAGAACAAACTAATTGAGTTCTCCTGGGGTGCGAGCGAAGGGGTGTACGATCCGAAAACGGGATCAGTACCACAATCAGGCGGATACGATACTGTGGTCGAGATGAGTTTCGAGCCTCTGAACGCAAACGAGACGCTCGTGAAGATTGTTGAGGGCAAATGGCGCTCTTCAACGGAGGGTCTGCAAGGCTCATACGGAAACTGTCAGGGCTGGACACAGATGACTGACTGTCTGAAAGCTTACTTAGAATACGGGATCAATCTGCGAAAGGGATCGTACTAGCAATCAAGACTTATCCTCCAACATCGGTATCTTCCTTCCGCGTAGACGATTGAGAATTCCCGGTTTCTGAATCAACTTAATCCTCTCCTTCGGGAGGACTACGTTTGTTGAGGCAATTGTCAACTGCATCTTCAATCCATATCCTATATCTTGCCAACCCTCTGATGCCAGAATAACACCGGTATGGTCCCAATTCCGTCTTTCAGTCAGGGCAATATGAACAATCAGCTCATTTCCCTTCCTCTCAACTTTTATTGTGTGTGGTATTCCCCTCAAGTCACAGTCACCATGGCTAGACCGACATTCAAGGGATATATGGACAACATTCAGATCAAGATTGACAAGACCCCAGAAGACTTCTGAAAGCTCGCAATCAAGAAAGGTTTCGTCAAACGCGGCAAGGTTGTGTCAAAGCATTCCAAGATTCTCGCATGGCTCAAATCCAAAGAGATTGGATTGGGGCATGTGCACGCAAACTTCATCGTACTGTATCTGCGAGTGCGTGCTAATGTTCCGGAACTTAGCACGCAGTCCAGGAAATGGGCTTATAGCACGGGATATGAAGACTACAAGAAATAGGATCGGGAAAACCCGACCACTGAGTGAGAATGGTACCTAGTAAGAAGTTTGAAACAATAGATGAATACATCGAGTCTTTCCCGGAAAATGTCCAGAGTGTTTTGAAAAAGCTGAGGTCTACAGTGCAGGGGGCGGCGCATGGAGCGGTGGAATCAATTAGTTATGACATGCCGACGTTCAAAGTGAACGGGCAGAGATTGGTGTACTTCAGCGCTTGGAAAAATCATATCGGATTCTACTCCATACCCGAAGGAAACGAGGCCTTCAGAAAAGAACTGTCGTCCTATGCTGGAGAGAAAAGGCTCTCTGAAGTTTCCGCTGGACAAGCCCGTCCCATATGATCTAGTGGAGAAAATAGTCGAGTTCCGAATGAAGGAAATTCAACAGAAGAAGTAACCGATTTCGCATCCGATCGAAGTCAATGCGACCCTGCCGATCAAAAGGGTTCATCTGTTTCATTTAGTTAGACGAACGCTGTTCTAGCGTGGATATCTACCTCGTGGACGGCACCTACGAACTGTTCCGTCACTTCTACGCAATGCCCACCCATGCCAACGAAAGAGGCGAGGAGGTTGCCGCGACCCGTGGCGTACTCAACAGCGTAGCCGGTATGCTGGAATCAGGAATCACTCACGTCGGCGTCGCAACAGATCATGTTATTGAATCCTTCCGGAACAACCTCTGGCCAGGGTACAAAACGGGCGAAGGTGTTGATCCACGACTCCTATCGCAGTTCCCGTTGCTCGAAGAGGCTTTGCAGGCAATGGGAGTTGTCGTTTGGCCTATGATTGAGTTGGAGGCTGATGATGCTCTCGCAGGAGCCGCCGCTTCTCTCAGCAAGTTTGCGAAAGTCGCCCGAATCTACATTTGTACCCCGGACAAAGACTTGGCCCAATGTGTTCGGGATGACCGCGTCGTCCAGCTTGATCGCCGTGCACGAAGTGTGCGAAACGAGGCAGGCGTAATGGAAAAGTTCGGGGTCCCGCCCACGTCCATTCCTGATTATCTCGCCTTGGTTGGCGACACCGCGGATGGCTACCCTGGTCTGCAAGGCTGGGGAGAGAAATCAGCATCCTCTGTCCTTAGAGTCTACAAGCATCTAGAAGCTATTCCCTCGAAGGCAGAAAGCTGGAAGGTACAGCCACGATCCACTACTCGCCTCGCAGAGGTGCTAGAAACCAATTTCAAACTCGCACTTCTATTTCGCGACCTCGCAACTCTTCGAACAAAGGAACCGAAAATATCCTCTGCTGAAGAAATACGCTGGAAGGGACCTGGCCGGACATTTCCGACCATGTGCAAAAGACTTGACGACGCTCAGCTGGTCGCGCGTGTAGCTAAGATAATGAGGTCAAAGGGGCAACAATCTCAGATCAGGAGATCAAGAAGACCGAAATAATCCCCAATTAGATGGTTCTTCGCATAACGACGGTCGACGTTCGACCCGTTCCGAAGGGTCCGACGATCTTGAACCCTTCTTTCTTGAACATTGAGACTGTTACGATGTACAGTAGCCTGTCCCCGATGAGTCTTGCTCACTGGAAAGGCTTCGACAGGTCCACCACGCCTGTTTGAGATGCAACACAGCTCAATTTTCGTCTATTCCTCTATGGCTCCCCCTCTTTCCCTCAGGTGTTTGCGGAAGGTGTAAGATGGGTCTGATTTGCGTTTTGCCAAGTACCGGTCGAAATCAAGCTGTTCGGAAAGCTTCTTTCCAGCTTGGATTATTTCTGCCTGCTGCCGTTCGACGCTCGATATTGACTTGGCTACTTTGAAGACATCTTCGGTCCTGTTCCAAGCTACAAAAACGACACCGTCATCATCGGCAAAGACAGAGTCCCTATCATCGACGGTGAAACCGTCCCATTGCGTTGAAGAGAGATCGAGTGGCCCCCGTTGATCGAGTCGTCGAGGACCGGCCGGACATGATCCGTAACTGAAGACAGGAAGACCCAGCCGGACAAGCTCAATAGTGTCGCGATGGAAGCCCCGCAACACCAACCCCGCTAAGCCGAAAGCTCTCGCCTCCATTGCGGTAAGGTCGCCGACGCAACCCTCGTCGCTTCTGCCCTCGTTATCGACTACCAACACATCTCCACTCGCAGCCTTCTTCATTGCCTCTAAGAAAACGTCGACACTTCCTCGATGACGAGCGGGAAGCACACGACCTGCGAGACGCATGCCCGGCACCAGAGGACGTATGCCAGACGCGGCAACTCGTAGCGGGACTTTTAGGCGGAGACAAGCGTCAGCGATAAGGGCGGTCGAAAGGCTGGAAAACCCTGTTTTCAGCAACGTGTTGTCCGTTGCAATCACTTCTCTCGAGATGAGGGAATCTCTAGGACCTCGGCGGTCCCTTCTTTATCGTGCTCAGAAATTTGTCCATCAATTTGGGGTCATCCATCGCGGACCACTTGGTTGCAATGTACCAGGTCGCGCCGGCCTCTGCCCAAGAGCGGACGCTTTCACGGGCTTTCGCTTCATCATCTGGTAGATTTCGACCCTCCACGACAATCTCGAAATTCTTCTTCGAAGATCTCTTAGCATCAACGTACTTCTTGATCATGGGAATCTCCTCGGCCTCTGGATTGCGCATACCATTGTTTGGGTCCGCGATGGTCGGTATAATCCCGTCGTATCGTAGCGCGCGGTGCATCGACTTTGGCTTCTGCCATGCACCAACGACCCAGATTGGTATTCGTGGTTCTTGGATCGGAGGCGGTGGTGGGTAGAATTTTGTCTCCTTTACCGTATAGTGTTTTCCTTTGAAGCTGAATGGCTGTCCATGCCAGAGTCCGGCCAGAATCTCTAAGCCCTCGTCTAGCAACTCCGCTCTGGTCTTCCTGTCTGTCTCCTCACCGAATGCTTCAAACCCGTTATCCACCGACCCAAGGCCGACAGAGATTATCGTTCTTCCTTTCGACAGATGGTCGAGGGCAACGGATTTACCGGCAAGTTCCCAAGGACGCATTCTCGATATCGGAGTAATCATTGTTCCTAGCCGTATCCGTTCCGTCTGCGTGGCCGCGGCGGCCAGCATCACCCAGGCGTCGAAGCCCCAGATAGGCTCCCAGACAAAGAACCCATCCCACCAGCCTCCTCGGCAGTATGGGCGAAATCCGCGGCCCTTCTTGGGTCACCGCTAGGGAAAACGACTCCGTACTTCATGACGCCCGGATCGGAGGATACGAACCTTTAGAGATTTCTTGTCGATCTCAAGGCTCGTCGACTCTCCCTGTAGGCAAAAACAATCCCGTAGCCCACCTCCATATAGAATAGAACGTCGAAGGTGAACAAGTACCAGTTGACCGCCAGTGACAGACGTCCGCAACCGGCTATTTCTCGCCATGCGAAGGGTCGTCCATAGTCCCAGTATTCGATGCAGGTGAGTCCAAACCAACCCTGCTGGACCAGTATGAGGCCAGTTGCAAATGTGACGATGACTCCGATGGCGGCAAGGCTCGTGACAAGAGCGATGTTCTTGACAGTCCAGCGTAGCATCGGATTCTTGCTTATTCTTGGAAAGACGGCTCCTGTGACTGTTGAGGCGAAGAGAACTAGACCCGAGAGGAGCGTCATGGAAGACCAGCTGCTTGGAATGCATCTAGGGCATGTATCATAGGGAGGGTATACTGTTAGGGTCATCGGTTCAGTGTGGGTTATCGAGCCGTTCGTGGCCGTTATGGTCCCCGAATAGTTTCCGGGTTGAGTGCTAGCGGGAACTCGGAGTGAAATGTTAGGCAAAGCCGTCCCGGCATCGGGAATTGTTGCCGTAGACGGGTTAACTGCTACAGGAGCGTTGAGGTTGATAGTTGCTGTCAGGTTTACTCTGCCTGTGAAGTGGTTGATGCTTGTTACCCAGCCCCAGGTGGTGTAGTTTTCACCAGCTGCTACGCCTCCCATGTACCCATTGCCTTGAGGGAAGCAGCAGTCGACGCTGAAATCCGCGGGAAAGGGATGCGCTTGAAAGATTACTGGAATCGAGTGGGATAGAGAACCGCTTGTTGCAGTCACGGTTATCGTGAAATTACCCGAGAAATTTGAAGAGGCAAAGAGCGGTGTAGAGGCAGATCCACCAGAGTTGACACTTAGGAACACACTCCTGCTTTCGACAACGGTGGTCAGCGAAATACTGGGTCCTGTGGGAGAGACTGTGATTGAGACGTTTATACTGCCCGAAAAGCCCCCCAGACTCGTAATTGTCACCGTAGAGCTAAGCGACGGTCCAGATTCCGAGGAGGGATTAGCAGATATGCTAAAGTCAGGTGAGCATTGGCCGGTGGCAAACAAGCCAGCGAGACCAGTATTCCTACGAAAACTAGGAAGAGCGGTGTGAACCTAAGCGGCCTCAACTGCTCAATCGAACTATACTCGCGTTTTGTTAATTTGGGTCTGCTGGAACCAGCGTTGCAGAAAGGCTAGAATCGAGGAAAAGAGTCTACAAGATGCTACGGCTCAGGTCTCTTAACAGCTAGCCAAAGCAGAGAGTCCACATGTTCGAGAGCTACAGGCGGATGGATAGAGGATCAATCGAAAATCGTCGAGCGATTGGCTTGCGCGGACTCATGGCAAACTCGCGGTGGAGGTGCACAGAATTTCTGTTTTCACTAGGAAGATCCGAAGATTCATGTTATGGTACCTGAATGTCCAGTCTGAAACCCCACGACTGCTTAAGTGCTCGGCGCGCCCGGACTCACGTGAAATTCACGGTGGAACTGGTCATACCAAACTGACCTCCGCTCATCATTCGAGACTCTTCACGGGGTCCCGAGGGTTCCGAATCTGTTCTCCTTCAAGTTGGTAACTCATTCCTACTGGATATGCCTATTATGAGAATCGCTCTTTCTGTAGCGGTAAAGACTTTGATCAAGATGATAGGCCGGACCCCCCGCATTCTCTTTGGTGGTCTGATGTGGGGTATCTTTGAAGCGTTAGTGATTCTATGGATTTTTCCTTCGGAGACCTCGTTTCAGAGCGTGGGTTCCCTATGCTGCGAGCGGGGGGCGTTCAGTGTCACGGACGAAATTCCGCGGGCCTACGTTCAAGCCTTGGCTGGTTCTGCCTTGTGGCTTGTCCTCTGTCTGGCGGCTCTAATGGGCTATCTCTTTAAGGATCATGCAGCCATGATCAGGGCCATTCTCATCGCACAGTTCGCCAGCGGAGTAATTCTCTTAGAGTGGTCTGGTTGGGAACTAGTCTTTCTTCCTGCGCTCTTAGTTCTCTTGTTCTTCTTCGGCATAGTGTCAGGATTGTTAGGTGGATTACTTAGTGAGCGAATGCTCCCTTCGAGGCAACTCTAACTAGACTGGAGACCTATTTCACTCGGAATATTATCTCAGTCTTTGATAATCCTGTCGTCAATTTCCCAGACTGTCTCGAGCTCGCGTGCTCTTGTGGTCCCTTTTGGAGGAGGCTACGTCACAATGGTCGTGTCGATTCTTGTTCTCGTAGGAACAGCGGCCACGATCTTGGGAGTGGTCAGGAGAGGACTAGTGTCCTCTAACTTGGACGGGCTTTTCATAATTGCGGGTTTCGTGCTTGGTGCGCTCACCTTAACATGGATTCCCTTCGCATCTGCAGTTTGGTACACTAGCGCCTTCCTCGCAAGTTTCGGCGGTCCTGCTAGCATAATGTACTCTACGCAGGCACAGCTCTATCAAACGATTACTTGGTTGCTGGTCGTAAGTCTAGCTGTTCCTGCACTGATATTTCTGAGATGCATTTTTCCGAAGCCAATTCCACCTGAGAAACAGCGGGCGGATCCCCCTTCGCATAGACAACAAGGTGCCTAGCAGATGTCCCGGACTCACAGCATATTTACCGTAGAACTGGCAGGGTTTATCCGTTCTTGAGAATTGTTTGGGGCCTTCATATTACTGTAGCTTGGAAGTCCAGTCTTAGAGACCACGATTGCCGATTACCCGCCCACACAATTACGAAGAGATGAGAGCTAGTGTCAGACTGAGCCACATTAATCGTTAGAGTTGCTGTTACGATTCCACGAGGAGTTAGAATGATGCTACTCGGGTTTACAGCCGCGTTGCTGGGACCGCCCGATGCCGTGCCCGTGCAACAGTCACCATACACATATGTAGCGAAACCCACGTTGCCGGAGAACCCATTCACGCTTGAAAGGTCGAGCTCTACATTTCCGTACGAGCCTCTGGGGATCCAAAGATGGGACCCGCCGATGGCGGTTATTGTAACATTTTGATCAATCACAAGAAGACTCTGCGTATGAGATATGGCACCGCTAGATGCGGTTACTGCTATAGAAAAGTACCCAACCGATCGCCAATCAGCGACATCGAGGATTAGATTTCCTGTCTTGCCCTGTAGAATCTGCTCTTTTTCCCGTCCCGTTTGTGAATCTTGAAGCGCTGTCTTTAACCCCGCAGGTGAGGTGACCGTAACGGTCAATATGCCAGTGAAGTTCCTAATTGCCTGGACTGAGATCAAGGTTGTATTATGCCATCCTCCCATAAGGTACATAGGGGAAAGCTGGAAATGACGAAGTCAGGTCTTTGAGCAAGAACGCCTGCCAGAAGGAACGCCCCTGAGGTCGCGGAGGCAGTCACGAGTATTCCTATCAAGAACACCCATAAGGGCAGAGGTCTCTTCCAATTCATATGGCCGGCTGTCCTATTCTAGGCTAGTACAGGTCTTCGATTTAGCTCCAGCCCTTAGAACAAACCGTTCGGAAATCAGAACACGCCTCTGGCCAAGCTCAGATCGTCCCTTGGACCTTCCCTTATGGATACTCTCTTCCGTGGGAATTTACCCGATACCAAGAAAGTCGAATCGGTTCATGGTAGATGGTGGGCCCGCCCGGATTCCCCATTCCCTGGAAGCGAACTTTTTTGGCCCAAGAAATGTCGCCACGAGTTCGCCGTTCTACTTTGCTGACGGATACTTCGAAGGGGCCTGAAGGCAGAGTCAAAGAGCCTCAGAGATCTAGCCCAGCTGGAAGGATACCCGGTTGAGTGGTCAAAGCTAGAGAAATACGACGAGATCCGAGCCTCGGAAGACAACAAGATGGCGGGCTTCCTTGCGAACGAGATCAATGTAAGAGATGCATGGAAGCTGATGATCACATTGACAAACTGCTGTCCACTCACTCTTCAGAACGCCTTCCTGGACCGAACGCACAAAGCGATCCTGCATTCCTGGTATATTGAACATGGGTATCTGCCCATTGAGTATCCTAACCCCGGAGACTCCCTTATTGTCAAAGGGCCAATCAGAGAAGCAGTTCCTGGGTGTTACGAAAACGCCTCAATGGTCGACGTCAAATCCGCCTACCTGACATGTGCGTCGTCGAAGCAGCTGCGACTTTACGACGAAGAGGATCCTCCCGCATTCACGTCGGTCATGCAGAAGTTCCTTGAGTTGATTCGGCAATTTCCGAAACAGAAACCGATGCTAAAATTCCTCGCAGTCTCACTTGTGGGTAGTCAGCATTCGGACAACAACTTCCTCAGGCGCCAGACCATCTACACGGATGTGGTCGAGGGATTCGCTGAGGAATTCGCGGGGTACCTCTCCAAGCTACCTTTAAGTCCTTTCTACATTCACACTGACGGGTATCTAACATCGACGAGCATGCAACCTCCTCCCTTCGCTGGCTACGAGTTGCCCATCGGCTCACGCGACCCCGGCTGATCGAGAAAATCCTGATCTGCAGTAAGTGTGGCTTTCGATGTTCGACATGCCGAGTGTAGGGTCCTATGCCCCGGAGAATCCAATAGGCTAAACTGGTGGGCCCGCCCGGAACCGCCACCACAGTTGGCACTTTTTTTGGCCCCGAGTTCGTCTACTAGCCCGACGGTACGGGAGAGTTACACACTCAGTCACACGCACTATCCCCATAACGAATTGCTATAATTTGCCACGTTGATTCCTTCCTTTTTTCCACAAGTAAATGTACATTCTATGTGATTTGTGGTCAAATGTAAACGCGCCTTTTAAAACAATTTGTGGGAACATCTGAGTTTGCAAAATTTGATTTCTCTAGCAATGAAGGCGTCGAAAGCTAAGCAATTCTATCTGATTGTGTTGCTAATGATGGCGGCAATTTCAATGCTACCCCTCTCGCGAGTGTATGGAGTTTCTTCTACCGGCGGAAGTGTCAAAGGGACAAACGCGTCCCTTTCGTACATTGAACTCCAGGAAAATCAGCTTGCTTCGTCCGTTGATTTTGCCAAGGCCATCTCTTTAGCCACCAGTTCGCCCGCGTTCCAGTCAATAACAAGTGCAGCAACATATCAATTCAACAGTATCTACGAGGAGTTCTCTTGGTCACCCTTCGCCGCGACACCATCGGTGGTTATGAACACCGTGAACGTTGTCTACTCTCATCGCAGTACGGACCGAAATGGAACCAATGTTGTCGCCGTTGAGGACTCTGGCTTAGCCCGAATCGTAAAGCTAACAATTCAAAACGGAATTGGAATGCGTGTGTGCGATTACTCATGGAACTGTTCCTGCTCAGGCAACTGTCAGTTTTCAGGCATCTGGGATGGCTGGGAGTTCAGCCTAGGCACGCAAGGGGTCTTTGAATCCACTGCCCACTGGACTGTTCCTCAGGCCCACGTCCCTTTGAACTCGGTAACCGGAGCCAATTGTAACTGGCCCACCCATTGCGACTTTGCGCCATGGGTGGGTCTGGCAGAGAACGCAGGAGGATCCTGCGCCGCGAGTCAGTATGGTTGCATAGTTCAGGGCGGAACGGATTCCGGACAACAGTGCGGATGTTGCGGTTGTGGGCCGAACAACGGAGGATACTATTGGCCCTGGTACGAGTTTTTGCCAGCGAATCCTGTTGTCTGTGGGAACACTACAGATTCGAACATTCGCTACGGCGACTCATACTCGGAAGACGTTAAACAAGTCATCGGCTCCACTATCTATTACATAACTGGCAATGACCTCACTACCGGCTATGGATGCAATGGCCAAGCAAACTACACTTCTTTCGACAATACGCGGAACTGCTACTATTCTCCAACACCATGTGCCAACTTTGCCGAAGTCATAGGAGAACGACAGAATACACTGCCTGCATTCAATCGATACACCACTAGCCAGTGCACAGTCGATCCTGGCCCGAACCCAGTGGGATGCCACAATATAATAGCGAACGAGTATTACATGGCAAACTGCGGCTACACAAACGTTGGGCATCTTGCACCGGACACATCAGACTCCTGGACGACATCCTACTTCGGCAGTAGCTGCACGTAGAACTCCTCAGCAGAACGCGTATCTCCCAAATTTTTTACGATCAGTATCTATGATTATGGGGAAGATATCCTAATGAAGAGCATGGCTATCACCCAAATCAAAATCTTAGCAAACTTCGTCAGCTCAGCACTGACGCTCGGATCGATATTTGTTCCCTGGATCAGCTACAGCACAGGCGGAACGCTCACGCTCATCCAAGCCCAGGATGCATGGTTGTCAGCTGCCCTCGTCTCCTCTGGAGGGATCATCTCATTATTGTCCAGATACGGCGGTCTTTTGTCAATGGCAGGCCTATGGCGATTCGCTGCGGGCCCTCCCGTCCCTCTTCTCTTTACAGCATCAAACGTGACGATTACATCATCCTTTGAGACAGGCTTTTGGCTGGCCTGGGTGGGAGCTACAACATCTCTTGTTAGCAATTCTTGGATTCTTCCGTTTGGACTCCCGAAGACAGAAGCGGACTGGAAGAACTTTGGCTTGATCCTATTTCCAATAGGCGTGGTCGCGACCGTCTTCGGATTCGTACTCCCCATACCGGGATCGATAATTCTGACTCTCGGCGGACTGATAATCCTCGCCACGTGTCTTGTCCTGCTTCTTCTCGTTCGAGGACACCGTCTGGCACAGACTCCCGTATCGTAAATGAACACAGCCTCCAATCCTCTCGAATCTCCGATGTCTCAACGTTAACGTGGTGGGCCCGCCCGGATTCCCCATTCCCTGGAAGCGAACTTTTTTGGCCCAAGAACTACGACCTTAAGGTCCCCGTATTACTTTACCGACGGATGCTTTGTTGGACCTGAAGGTTCGACAAGATTTCAAAGTTCCAAAGAATACCGGTCGCTACCCGGGCTTCATCCGGTAATTGTTGATCGTTGGACCTATACCGACCACGCGCGCAAGACATGGATTCCCGTAAGCACGCTGGCCGCTCATACATCCGGCATTCGATTCGAAGAGAACCTGCCTCCAGTCTCGGATTGGCAGTGTCTCGATATTGAGACTGATACGAACGGATTCAAACTAGCTGTCCTGAACGATGTCGTATTCACTAGCCCAAGAACGCTTGTCGAGACCGTTCTCTCTGGCCGAGACGCCGGAAGAAAGGTTGTCTGTGGTTTCAACAGTTTTAAGTTTGACAACAGGGTGCTCGGAAAGCTAGGCCTTATTCCCAGCATAACGTCGGGACCCTTCACAATCCACTATTTTCCTCAGATGCTGAACGTAGATCTCTGGTACTGGGCCCGCTACCACTATCCGGACACTGAGTCGAAGAGTCTCCGAGATTTGGCCGCGCTCGAGGGCTATCCCGTCGACGATTCTAAACGAGCTAACTACGACGAGACCCGTGCAGCCGAAGATAATCGCATGACCCGATTTCTCGCGGAAAAAATCGATGTGAGAACAGCTTGGAAACTAATGGTTGAATTGACGAACTGTTGCCCACTGATACTACAGAACAACTTTCTGGACAGAGCCCACAAGGCAATCCTTCACTCGTGGTACCTCGAACATGGGTATCTTCCTCTCAAGTATCCTCATTTCGGTGAGTTAGTGCCTGTCAAGGGTCCTATTCGCAACGCTGTTGCTGGCGTCTACGAAGACCTTGCAATGTTCGACGTGAAGAACGCTTACCTGACCCGGGCGTCGTCAAGACCCATACGTCTCTACAGCGAAGAGGACCCGCCAGTATTCACATCCGTGATGCAGCTGTTCGACCGTCTAATCCGGGAGCATCCTGCCCAGAAACCCATGCTGAAGTTCCTTGCGGTTTCACTGGTCGGTAGTCAGGGCTCTAACAACAATTTCTTGCGAAGACAAGGCGTGTACAGCGAGATTGTCGAAGGATTTGCGAAAGAGTTCAGCGACTATCTAGCCAAGATTCCTGTGAAGGTTCTTTTCGTGCATACCGATGGCTTCTTGGCGCCAGCGAGTCTTGTCGTCCCGGGTTTTGGCGGTTACGAACTGACAATCAAGAGCAAGTATCGATGGGTCGCAGTCTATGACAAACAACGAACCTTAGGGCTCCTCGATGATAATCCGCCGAAGGTACGAGCGAGGGGATTCCCAACATTTGGCAATAACTATCCCCTTATCCTACGATGGATGCGCGATAGGTTCTATGATCTTCTGGCCACCGTCTCCGACTCAAAGGAGGCGAGAAGAGCGCTATTGGATCCTAAGCGATTCGTGCGCGAGAGCATCAGACTCCCACGAGACAGGAGTCTCTGGGAGTCGACCATTTGGAAGGAGAACGAAATGTTCCCACAAAGGTGGGACACTCGGAGTCCTGTCTGGAATGCATGGAGTCGATTCGAACTAGGCCCAAACAGGTATCGGTGGCCGCGACTCTGGGTCCGATACCAGATCGAGCTGATGTTTGACCAGTACAGACTTCCTATCGAAGTCTCGCCGAGAATATCCCACCCACACGGGAGGAGTTGAGAGGAGTTGTCGAAATCCCGGCCAAGCGAAAACTTCTCACTGGTTGGAAACCATGTGCGAATTACGAGGGGCGGCGATCGCCCGAGACTCAGCTTCTACGCCGCTCAGCACACAATGGATTCGAACGGTTATCTTCGCGTTGAGAGTGTCAAGTATTTAGGCTGGCGAAACGCAACCAAGAACGAACGGAACATCATTAGGAACTTTCGTCCGTCTATCGCTCTTGTACCGGGCGAGCGAAAAGCCTTAGCTTCCTACCGAAACATAGGAATTCGAGATCGATATTCACGTCCACACAGCATTAGGCCTGGCCCTCAATACGATGGTCCTCCGAAGCAACCAATCCAGAAACTAAGAGTGCAAGTACATTATGTCGATCAAGGTACTCTGAAGACTCAACGTATTCTGTATCGCTTCTACGACAACAAGACCATCCAACGTTTTCAGAAACTTGAACAATCGGGCCGACTGCCTTTCCCTCTGTCAGGCAACATTGTTGATTACGGTCTAACGCCTCACTCCTATCGATTGAAGCAGTTCAAGGCGAGAACGAGAGGTCACGGGTCCTAGGATAGAGTAAGAAACAGCTATCTTGTCGATTGTACCCGTAAAAGGCATGGTCTTTGTTTGCCCCAAGTGTCAAGAGAGGACTCGGTTTCATCTGGAAAGAAGAGGCGACGTGCTTCAGGTAATGTGTGAGGCTACCAAATCTTGCGGTTGGTCGATGAAGGTTATGATGGTCGAAGACGGACCATTCTCGGTTGAGTAAATCTCCCCAACGGCTCGTCATGGGCCGTCAAAGTATCATTTTCTCGAGGTTCAACTAGTGGGACATGTTCTGGCGGAATGATGACAATTAAAACTGCAAATAATATTGTCAATGAAAACCTCGGATGCTTTTGAAGCCAGAAATCGGGAACTTCCGGTCCTGCCGCAATCGTTTGGTGGCTTCGGGTCGATGACGTTACTCAATTTGCCTCTTCAGGTCGCTCGGACATCAAGCTGATCTATTCGGGCAATGCAATGTAATCTACAGGTCTTAGAACCTCGATATGGTGGCTTGCCTTGATGTGGTTTCGGTTGTTCCACAAGTGGCGTTGGTCACTCGTGATTAGATACTTCGCGCGAGCGGACTTTGCTGCTGACACGACATGTCGATCCTCCTCGTCTATGTCCAGAAGCGGTTTGTCGATCGCTGGAACCTTAACCACTTTGTTGTAGGACGAAAGTTCGGACAAGCGAGTAGTTATCATGTAAGGAACTAACCCCGAAAATTTGGTCGCCAAGGTCGTCTTGTATTCGTCCAGTAACTCTTCGTGGATGGCTACCCGATCAAATCTCCTGATTATTTTCTGGTAGACTCGCCCTTCCGTGTCTGAGCCTGCTAGTATGTTCAGAAAAACCCCTGTATCCAAGATGAGCATGTCAGTCATGGGGAGAATTCACTCAGTGGGTACATCATCCAAGAATTCTTTCAGAAGCTTCGTCTCGGTTGCTGAGAACGAGGGAATCCATTCTCTTAGGCGACCCTCGGGACTTACTTCGAGCTTCCTCGCGGAGGATCCCTCAGGTCTCTTTTCGAAATGGTACACTGCAATATCTTTGGCTGACAGTGTCTTTTCCGAGATCGGTTTCCAAAGGGACAGAGAGAGGAATGGGCTGTGGGTCGTGACGATTATCTGAACTCCTCTGCTTACTGCCTCTGCAAAGAGCGATGGAAGAAGTGTCTGGGATTCGGGGTGCAAACTGATTTCTGGCTCTTCAATCACAGGGGTAGTCCCGCGCTTGCTCCAAAAAATCTGGGTGATGAAGGTCAGAGCCTGTCTAGAGCCGTGACTAGCTAACGAGGTTTCTATGACATTCTTAAGCTGAGGCTCGACGTAACCCGACGACAAACGCGCCGCTCCAGCCCATCCCGCCTTCATTCCTCCTAGAGAGAACGTCTCCGCCCACTTGCTGATTTTGGCGGCTGCTTCGTCGTATTCTCTACTCCCCCAAATTCTTGACAGAATGTGATTTGTCATCGAACCATCCGTACCAACCCAAGAAGGATCAGGTCCACTCACAGAGTCAAGGTAGAATTTCGACGCTCCTCGGAATGCAGAAATGAAGAAGAACTCGTATTGAAGGAAATTTGAAATGTAGTTTCTGACAGATTGAGCGACTCTTAGCCTCTCCATCATTTGGGAGTTCGCTACCGAAATCCCAAAGATATTGGAATGAAAGATAGCTCTAGGATCGACCCCTGGGTGGTGTTGGAATTGGGGAAATCCTTGCACATTGTAGGTCGGAGTTCCGCTCTTTCGCGGATCCCATTCCATCGTAGCAATGTCATTTCCGCCAATTCTTGCAGTTTGAAGTGCTTCGGCAGGATCGTATCTATACCTGATTAGCATTCCCGGCGAACGCAGGCCACGATCTACGTCTAGCGACCTATCGAGAGTAAGTGAAATTTGGAGAAGTCGGGAAAGTTCTCCTTTGTGGACGAAGCTCTGAGGCGAAGCATATCTAACATAATCTCCACTGTGAATATTGAATTGGGCTTGACCGATACTCTGAGACAGAAGGCACAATGCCTCAAGAATAGAAGACTTGCCCGCCCCGTTAGGTCCAGTCAGGATTGTTAGAGGCTTAGGCTGGATCTCTACCCCATTATCACCGATCGACTTGAAATTAGCAACGTAAAGATCTGACAGCATCAGAGCTTCTTGAGGTGTTTGATGCGGATATAGTGCTTCCTGCGTTGATCAACGGGGTTGAGAGCGGCTTCAGCCGGAAAGCTAATCTGAGGGTCTCTAGGTGTATGCTGTCAAATGAACGATGGTGATGAGACGCCTCTAGTCAAGGCGCGAGTCACTCCGCTAGAGCTACTCCAATACATATACTACACTTGGAGTATCATCGACAAAATACGGCAAGCACTACCTTGGTTCCGCAGGAACATTCGTCGCCTCTCAAAAGTCAAATCTATTGTCGAGAAGATCAGACCCTTTACAGCGATCCTCACTTTCGCGGCGATGGTGATTGGGCTCCAGTCGATCTCTCCGCCCGGCATTTCTATATCTCATGCTATAACCTCATACGCTACTCATTCAACCTCAACTTGGGGGCCGGGAGGACCTCCACCGCCTCTGCAAGCAGCAAATCCCTACCTGAGTCTCGCTGTGGTCGGGTCATTCAGCGTGATGATTTTCTTGTCGTTTCGTCCACGCTCTCGATTCCGACACTAGCATGCAACTTTCTAGCTCAACAAGAGTTCGGAGCCAGACAACCAGGACTATCTTTAGCGCAACCAGCGGACTCGAAGCAAGTAGCGTTAACCTTCCTTTCTTCTTCTCCGCCTGTTCGCGGACCCCGCCTTAATTGACTCCCAGTTTTCTGAGCTCATGAAGGAACTGGTTGTTTTCCCAGTCGTTTGGCCACAGCTCCATTACGCGTAGTGCCGTCCCGACGAGACGATCCGTTGATCGTTTTTCTAAAAGAAACCGTCTGGCACTATCGTTTAGGAACCTCTCGATTGCGTCGGCCGTCGCGAACTTCTCGGGGGTTCTTGGTCTTCTCTCGCCTGAGAATTTCGAGTAACAATCGTACACGGACCATTTTTTGATTCCTGCTATTCTTGAGAGGTTTCATGTGGTGTACACACGCCCTCCTCCATCTAATAGGATTTGGATTAGCGCGAGCAAATTCATGCATGCAGACAACGGAGGGGCCTGACAGAAATGTTAGCGTAGAAGCATTGGTCAATCGGTCAAAGCGGTCAATCTGGTCGAGATTCGCAAGGCCTTCTCTTTGGCCTGTTATTCTAACTATGCGAGTTCGTTTGCGTCGAACTGGTGAAGGCTGGTGAAGTGGAAGCCACTAAAGCCCCGTGAATCAGAAATTGTTGGGCACTATTTTCTGGTGAAATGGTGAAATGTGGTGAAGCTAGTCACTCTTTGCCCTCTTTGGTCCAAACAGTTGAGGGCGTCTGATCTCGTCTACTTGCATTTCAATCAGTCCCACGGTTCCGTGTTCTTTAGTAAATTCCTCGATGATCGACTTCACCTCTCTTTTATCAACCGCAGCGACCTGGAATCTCGCTAGTACCTTGTAGATTCTCGTGATACCTGGGTTCTTCTCTTCCTCGTGCATTTCCTGAGAGGTTAGGTTTCTCACGGTGTTCCCTGATTGAGAGAGTTGCTATCAGTCGTTTAAGTGTACTGGACCGGTGCTTGAAAAGTATCTTACCCGTCAGCTCACTAGCTTTTCAATCGAACCTGTTTGGTGAGGAAAGGCTACCGAAATCTCTCGGTTCCAAATGAACTATATGTGGAGCTTGAGCGATTCGTAGCCGATTCTAGCGGACGTTATGTGTCAGTGGCAGAGGCCGTTAGAGAGTCCGTGAGAGAGTTCCTTGACCGAAAGTCAGCGGAGAAAAAGTGAACCCTGAAAGCCTCAGTTAGGCTCCTCCTTTCCCCCTATCCTCACCATGGAAAAAGATGGGGGGGCTGACCCACAAATGCACTTCTATGAGCGGGACTTCTGAAGGTGGTGGAGACTATGCGGGCCTAGGTCTCGTTTGGCGGTGATCGGGGGCGAAAGTTCTGGGACTTGCTTTCTCTGCGGTAAGGTTGGGAACTAGGGGAGACAAGCACCTACAAGGTTCTGTGACACCCACTGGGACTTTCATCCTAAAACGCGATTGTTTCAATTTCTGAACCCAGTTCTTGTTTTTCCTTGTTCGTGAGACCGCTGAACGGTCCTCTATCTGAGTTTATTCCCATAGCAACATGACAGTCCTTACCCCCAATGGGGGTCCTGTAAATTCCAACTCGCTTTCGTCGCCTACCCGGAGAGAAGTCCGGAAAGCGTTTCTCAGGTCGAAACAAATTCAAGATTCTCTCCCGTAAGTCCTTGCCGACAGACACCAGCATGACGTCGGGGCGTAAGATACGGACCAAAGCACTCCAAAGGTCTGGTCCTTCTCTTAGCAACATGGATCTCGCTCTCGCGCTGAGATGACTCCATGTAGGATTGGTTGCGAGGGGAGAACAGAGGTCGGTATGCAAGGCGCACCCCTCCATGTTCAAGTTAGTCCTATAATCTGAGCCGATCGCATTGAGTAATGGGAAATAAGAGCTGAACCATCTCCAATAGGGCCTAATCTCAAAATATTGATCAAGGCATAGCAGGTAGTCTTCGCAAAACGATTTGTCGACGATACTCCGTCCTTCGAGCTTCTTAGCATGAGGGAACCTCAGACCAATGTCATAAGTCTCTCCCTCGTCTCGAAACTCTTTGTCCGATGGGTTTAGTCCGACTGTCACAATTTTCCTCTTGGACTCGAGATACTTGGGAAAGTTCCCAAAATACAGGACCGGAATGGACGGTCTAACCACGAAAGCCTCATGCGTGAAGGCGTGGTTGATCCTCCAAACAATTACAGTTTTCTCGGTAAGATCTGCCTGTCCTAAAGACAGAGTAACGCCTCTCCCGGTTCCATGCCTTCACCCATGGCTGCCCCTACGACTTGAACCCTTTCGCGATACTCCCGCGCTTCCATTCTGGGAACCTATCGAGGTGGACGGCGAGAACGAGTTCCTTTCCGGCTAAGAATATTCGATAGTCGGGATTCTCAGCACCCTCAATGCCAAATCGAACAAGCGACCTAATCGCTCGGTGAATATGCTTGTCGAGCTTGTGCAAGTTCCTTGAGGCTTTCTTCATTTGCCCTTCTCACCTCCGCCACTCATTACCTCTGATACTCCCAGGAAAACTCCTATTAGCGGTACGATGTACTGGACTCTCTCTCAAACGGTAAAGATCATCAGATATGGGGATGGGAGCAATCAAGATACGACTTGTCCGCTTCGTTCGGGCTCATGTAGAGGGTTGAAGCAATTACTCTCACAAAGTTCGGCGTTCTCAGTAACGCATGTCTAGTGGTCAACCAACTATAGGTAATATCTGAAGTGATACGCTAGCAGCTATTTTGGGGCAGACGGTACTATTCACGTCGGACGTGATAGAGCCTAGAAGCACCCCTATGTAGTGGTTGGAGCAAACATTCCTATTTGCAACGTAATGTTCGCTTGTCAGCCCGGCGTGTTCAGCATGAATTATGTCGACAACATACGTTTGCGACAAATCATTCGATCCTGTATTTGTCTTGGACGTATGCGCAGAGACTTGGTCTACTGTATAGGTAGTCAGGATTCCTACAGGTCCAGACTTTGCAGGCAATCCTTCTCTGATGGTGACGCCGTAGGAATCAATTGCAGTTCGAAAAGTGGTTCCATTGGGCGCGATAATGGTAGTTGTGGTTGTCACCACGACATTTGCCATCAGATCAGCCGACAAATCCAAGATATTTGGTACTAGGTTGTCGTTGAAGAACATGTTCTGCTGCACTTCGGTCGTAATTTGTCCGGTCGATGTATTCACGTAGCCTGAAATGTTGATCTTGCGATTTGCGCTGGTCTCAAAGGGCCAGAGCGGGGCCACTTCCAAGGTTGCGCTCCGTGCAATACTGTAATTGACAAGTTTCCCGGTCGTCCGATTCGAGGAATCCAGAGAGAGGAGTAGATTGCCGTCTACAAGCCAGTACCCATGGTTATTGGTTACTTGAATGGCGAGTCCGTGAGCTTTTCCATCTCCCAAGATTCCGATGAAAGGAGTGAGGTCGATCAGATATGGGGGAATGTTGAGAGCGTTGACCGGTGGAATAGACTCCCAAAGGTCCGAGCCCAAGCCTCCCATGTAGATCAACGGGAAGGGCCAAATCACTCCTACAAGCGTTTCATCAATCAATATCTGAATCTCTCTGAAAGATTCTCTCGAGTTAGGGCCGCTGCAACTGGTGTTTGGAACCAGGTTGCTAGAGAACCATGTTTCGTCACATGAGTGAGCCGTGGCATAAAGCTCGAAATACGCCTTCTCGATGTTAACTGGAAGCGAAATGTTCTGTGAAGCTAAAGCGTCACGCCCAATTCCGAACCACGGAATCGGTCCCGAGTTAACAACGCCAACGATGATCGTAGGATGACTGATGACCGGATTAACAGAGTTTGTCAAGTAGAAGGTTAGCGAGGCACTTGCGAACATTTTACCAGATGGGGCGCTGATAAGAATCTTGACAGTCTGATTCTGAGCCAGCAAGCCCGCGTACTCGCTGACATCCTTCTCCACATGCCATCGCTGGCCTCCAGTTTCAGGAGTTGTAAATCTGAAAATCTCTGATGGGCCCACCCACACGCCCCCGACATGGTCGTACTGACTTATTGGAACGGTACCGTTCCAATCCAGAACGATCATCGACCAAGGGGGTTGACACGACGTGGGAGGAGCGTAGTGGCCAAAGAATGGTTGGTTAACACCGGACGCGAATGTTTGGTTCTCTAATAGGATCAGTTTGCATGACTGGGTACCAGGCCGTCTAATCGGAGGTTCCGCAGTCAACACCGTGGGAAGCGTACCGGTAAGGAGGGGTGCAGTCAGGTCATAGCCGACAGAGACCACTGGAAATAGCAGAACGACGTAGGTGGCTATCGTCAGAGTCTTCTTGGCACGTAGCCGATAGTCTTCGTCGAACAAGTGTTCGGGGAAGCTTCCCTCTTCTTGACCCATCGGACCTAGCCTTTCTGGGTTGTGGGATGGGTTCCTACTTGAAGGCCACGAATGACACGAGACTAATCTGCAATGAGTGCCACAAGAGAATCCAGGAACAATGACGATAGAAAGGCTGAGAGGAAGGCCGTTTATATGCATGACCGACGCGGCAAGTTCGATGAACTGGAAGAGCCTGGCGAAACTTTCAGAAAACAGGTTTCAAAATATTCCTGCAATACCGGGGGTATACTTCGTAAGGTTTTCTCCGGGCGGAAGACAAACCCCTTTGCGGCGAGCAGGAGGACTAGAGCGTTCCAGTCTCCTCTACATCGGAATGACTGAGAAAGATCTGCGCAGTCGTCTCATGACTTTCTGGAAAGCGCTGCACGATAAGGGAGAACCAGTTACTCCGCACACGGCAGGAAACACGTTTGTCAAGTTCGGATTCCGCAGAAACTTCTTTCCGAAAGGGCTGTATGTGTCCTGGCACCCAACGCGCAAAGCTAGAGAAGAAGAGAAAAGACTCCTCCACAGATACTTGAGACGTTACCTTGACACCCCTCCTCTGAACCTGACCGTGCCTAGATGGTAAGCTAAGGGAACATCTTTCGAATGTTCTCGATCATTTAATATGGTGGCGAGTCGCGGAGCCGATTTCAATGTGCGGAAACTGCGACCCTCCTTGTGACCACCAACCTTGCTCCTGCCAAGTCTATGGGCACAGAACTTGTAGCTCATGCGGCCACTCTTGTCTCAATACCTCTCGAAGAAACACGAAAGCGAAAGAAAAGCCAAGAAAGTAATCGTCAACAAGTCTGTCTGGCTTGGTTCGCAGGTCTAGCCCGACCGTACGGCACTTACACTCTAGGTCAATACAGCGGCCGGCAAACCCGTGTTTGCACATGTCATAAGTGCAGTGTGACGTGCCTTGTCTGGTCTAGCAGCCGTATGAATGAGGAAGCCCGAGAAGTTGGCTCTTGCTTGTTTCTAGGGGACAAGTTCTCAGCGATAATATTCTCTGACCTGGTTTAACTGGCTGGTGTATCCTCCCTCTTCGAGTTTTCGGAAGCTCACTTTCACTTTTCACTTTCATGATCCGCTGTTCCTCATTCTCTAGGACCCCAGAGATCCTCCTGTGGTAGAGATCGACCTCGACTTCCTAGCATACTGCGAGAACTGCGGCAAGAAAACCTGGCATCGAACATCGCACAAACGAATGGAAACCCAAGGAATCCACTTCAAGCTACTCGATATTTGTCAAGAATGCGGCGGCATGAACAGAGAGCTACAATTCAGATGATACGCTGCGGGAACGATAAGGTCGTCCATAGAGTCGCGCGATCCGCTTTCCTGGAGGCTAAGCTTCCTCGACGCGCCATGTAAGCAACATTTAGTCGATGAGTAGAAGTTGCCTATGTAGGAACCAGCTTCGTATTTGGCTCCGTCCATGGTGAAAGATAGGGTTGAGCTTCAAAGATGAATCGCGACCTCTGAGAACTAGACGAGAATAGGTAGAGTTCCTTCTTGCAACGCGTCAGGGCAACGTAAAAGAGGCGACGTTCTTCCTCCAATTTTCCTGCCTCGTCTTGCCGAGCGTTCTCCACGATATCAAGGACTCTCCTGTCTAGGATTTCTGAGGGGAATCCGTTACGACCTCTAATACAGCTGAGGAGGAGAACATAATTTGCCTCCGTTCCTTTTGCCTTGTGAATCGACAGAAATCTAATCCTGAGTGTTTCGTTTTGAGGAAACTCTAGCTGCAATCGTCTTAGAGGCCAATTGAATCGCGAGAGCACCATTATTTCCTCACGAGGATCTTTATGCTGAGCTAGATCAAGTATCAGCTGCTTGGCCTTCTCATGCTGCCAATCGTCGTATGATCTTCGATCATTTCCCGGCTGTTCTACTAAACGAATGGGGTGTTGGACTTTCGAAGAGGGAACAACGCTCTTCTCTATCTTGAACTTGTTTAGGCTCGCAATGAAATTCGAGGCTTCCACAATATTCGTGGGACATCTGTAGTTCGTTGATAAGATGGTGTTTTCCGCATCAGGAAACCGCTGCCCGAAGCGCAATATGTTATAGATGTTGGAACCCGCGAAAGAGAAAATGTTCTGCCGATCATCGCCTACACAGAAAAGCGTGCTCCTTACGTTCGCGTTTAGCAGACAAATGATTAACTCAAGTTGAGGATCAGTAATGTCTTGGTACTCGTCAATCAGTATATGCGAATACTTGTTCGCAAACAGGCTTGGAGAGCCCTTTGCAACTTGCAGTGCATAGTTGATCATATCGTTGAAGTCAATCATGTCGCGTTCTTTGAGAATGGACTCGTATTCCTCCCAGACTCGGATCATAAGGGAGGCGAAGACTCGTTGTTTGCGACTCCACTTGAACTGATTCAGCCGAGCTACGATACTTCCTGGCGTTAGTCCATTTGTCTTCGCTTTGCTGATGAATGAGAACATCAGTTCATTCAACGCGTCTCTGTGGTGAATGAGCGTCTCGACCTTCGCCAGGATTTCCTCGGTCGTAAGTTCCTTCATGCGAACTTTGTTTTCCTGAAGTCTTTGAGCGAGTTCAGGAACCAGGGTCCCATCGCTTTGCTGATGGTTGTATGTCTCGATTAGTCTACGTCCATGTTTTTGGAATTGATACCGTTTCCATTGCATTCCCTGTCTGTATCTTGTTGACGGATCCAACGATTGGTTGCTTGAGAACCAAGCCGGAACGTTACCCTGTCTATCTATTGCCCAGTGCTCAATCCACAATCCGTATTCAGGCAAGTAGAAGTCGGGCTCGTACGTTCGATAATTGACATTCTTATCCGCCCAAGTAGCTGGTGACTCGTACTCGAACTTCACCTGGTTCAAAAAGAGAAAGTTTGCAATATCCCGCTCTCCAAGTGACTTGACTTGCCTGCCGCTTAGTGTTACATGTCTCTGGGCTCGTAGGAACTCGTAGTACTTTTCGCGAGAAATGAATTCTTTCTCATCGACATCCGACGTTTGCAACTCCAATGCAAAGTCCAGCAACAGTCTGGCGAAGCCTTTGTCTGCTCGCAGCCGATCACACGCTTTTCCTACGAGCTCTTGTTGATTGTCTGCCACACCTGTTCTGAAATTGGGGGAAAGTTTGGCGATCTCTCGCCCTAGAGAATGAAATGTTCTGACGTTAGTGTCCGCGATGCCGTATTCACCTCGCAGGCGGTTGCGCATTTCCTCCTCTGCCGATCTAGTATAAGCGAGAGCTAGTATGTCTCGCGGTTCAGCCCCCTGTCTTACTGTGTAGGCAACTCGAGCCGTTAAGGTCCGTGTCTTTCCAGACCCTGCAGATGCAAGAACGAGACTTCGATTTTCTCTCTTAACAATCGCTTCCAACTGATCCTTGTCGAATGGTCTGTGTTCGAAGAAGTCCTTCGAACGCTCGATCTCTTTTCTGGCAAACTCGCTGACGAACCGGGCTAGGAAGGCTTTCAGGGACTCGATTCGGCCCGTGTATCCTGCAATCAGATCGCGTTGCCGTTTCCCAAAGAGAACTTGGTACTTTCCCAATAGGCTGAGGGAGCTTGCAAGAGAATTCAGTTCCTTGAGTCTGGTGGCTCGTTCCTTTCCTGGCAAGTAGTTTGTGAAGTCTCGACAGCCCAAAAGCCTGCCTTCAATTGCCTGCAGTTGTTCTCCAACAGAACGAGTTGTTCTGGCAAATTCCCATCTGAACAAGAGATAGATCCCAAGGGCCACGGTGATTGCGAGGGCGGCAACAAGTAGCTCTAGCGCAGACAAAGTCAACGGTTATGTTGTGTCTCAAGCTTTAGAGATGCCGGTTATCAGTGCTTAGCTGAAGATGCACAGGTAGTCTCACTCTTGTGTCTGAGCACAAACTCAATGCCAACTCGCCCGAGCGAACAGGCGTCGGAGCACAAGCGATGGTATCTCCTGAGTTGAATCGTGTTTCACAACTCCTGGAATTGTCCGTGTCTCGCTTGGCTAGCAAGTTCCCGCCTAGGGAGTGCCCAAAGAGTTAAGGTAACAAAAGAAAGAAAGTTTGGTTACTACTAAATCGCCACCAGGTGGCGATCTCTTGACCCCAGAAGAAGAAAGCGAACGGCTTCGAGGGTACCAAAAAATTCTCCGAGCAAAGGCGGAGGAGAACCAGCTTGCTTCTCAGCCTTCGACAGAACAGCCGAGCTGGCATGACCACCAATTGGAGAAGCTCAGGAGAGAAAAGGATGATGCAATTTCAAAGGGGAAAGATGTCAGCACAATAGAGCAGATGATACAGAAAGTCGAGGTCGCAAAGAAAGGTATTCAAACTATAGAGTCCAGCCAGAATGCTGAACCAACACAGTTAGCTGAAGGAACTACTTCTTTGATTCCCGATGACCAATCTTCATTCTACGGGGCCAAACCTTTCCAACCCGGCGAACACGTAGTTTGGAAATGGGAGAAAAAAGTAGGGGTATTCAACAGGCACGTGAGTCAAGAGTCTTACATAACTAACATGCGGTTGCTTTTCGTCAGCCACGAGCAACGAGCATACAACCAAGCTCCGATCCAAATGGTCGAGGCATTCGTAATCTCAAGCCACACGGAATCGATTGGATCGAGTAATAGAATGTACACCGGTGTTGGAAGTCTCGGCAGTTGGAATGGTTCAAGTCGGACCTATGGAACTGTAAAGTTCATGGCTGCCGGACAAGTGATTGGAAGCGTATACGTTGCTGACCCGCGTGGACTTGTTCGCGAATTGAACGCAATCAAGAAAACCACTAAAGTCTTCACACCAAAGGTCACTCCGGCTCGAAGCGCCACGAATTCTAAGCCGGATATGGCCATCGAATTGGAGAAGCTGGCAGCTCTATTCAAGGACGGTATGTTGACACAGGACGAATACACCAAAGCTAAGGAGAAATTGCTCAACTAGGATGCCCATTGGAGAGACCATAGCACGATAAGCCAATTACAATCGACCTGAACTTTTTGATTGTCGTTCACATCGATGGGCTTTGCGAACCTGTGAATCCGGGAGGCACAGCTACTTTCGGCTACGTGATTAGAGACGATTCTGGCTCAATTCTCGCCAGCAGGTCCGGACTTGTAGGGGAGGGTCCTGCTATGAGCAATAACCTGGCCGAATACGCCGCTCTATGCGAGTCCCTGAGTTTCCTCCTGAGCAAGGGCAGGTCCGGGTCACCTTTGGAGGTCAAGAGTGATTCACGCCTCGTCGTCTACCAAATGAGCGAGAAGTGGAAGTTCCACGGCGGCCTCTATGCAGAGAAATATCACGAGGCCAAACGTCTAGCTGCCAAGTTCAGTCATCTTTCATTCAAGTGGATTCCCAGAAAAGAGAATGAGGAAGCGGACGGGCTAAGCCGGGAGGCCTACGAAAAAGCACTCTAGGAATTGCGTCGCAAGACCTTCTAAAGATCTCACCGGTCAATCAGTGAAGTCAGCCTCTGGTATAATCTTCCCAAAAGTGGGCTATTCTCAGATTGAACTCCCAAGAATCAGTTCATACAATGGCAAGTGGAATCGGCAGCCAGCCGTAGGGGAACCGCAAGACTCGGTTTGTTCGACTAGGAATCGGTAATCTTGTCCGCTAGCTCCGCTAATTCTGCCATTTCTTGGGAATGCCGAAGCGAATCGAGCTCGGCGTCCACTCTGAGTTTTTCTAGAACATCCAGGACGAGAAGTTGTCGGTCAAAATATCCCAACGTGAACCGTGCACCGGCGACGATGTTGAGTCTGCGGGCGAGCTCGTTCTCTGATAACTCCGTCCATTTGCGGTCTTGGGCAGTTTTGAGGAGATGGAGGAATCGTGCCTCTCTCATGCGAGGGGACATTCGTTTCGCTTTACCGTGGCGCATATCGTCTTGTATTCCCGTTCAATCCTAAGAGTTTTGTGATAGGAGTATTTCCGGTTTAGCGGATCGAGTTGAGATCCCACTTCATCCCGTAAAGTTCTTCTGACTTGAAGAGTTTCCTGATATTCTCGACGTAGATCTTGACGGTTCTAGGATTGAGCATGAAGGGCGTAAGGTAGGATTCGATGACCTCGGGATCAGTCCTCTTCGGTTCTGGAAGTTCTTTGAGTTTTTCGATGACAAAGCGCATCCTGGCAAGCTTCCGGTTCCGGCTGTCGTGAACATATTTCCGGACCATGATTCAAGATAAGTGCGCGCCCCCGCTTTATAGTGATATCTCACAAGGATTCATCGGGATGCCGGCGAATGGCGTTCGGTAGCTAGATCTCCCCAGCGAGCGATCAAAGAGACTCAGCGGTCTTTTCCTGTTGAAGTCTGGTGAAATGACCTCATTTTTCGTCCCGCAAGAAGAGGAGGTGGTATGATAATTTCTGGTGAAGTGGTGAAATGTGGTGCAGTCCAAACTGATTCACACGCCTCTCCAAACGGTTGAGCCAGCCTCATCACACCTCAGGCTTTCACCCATTAGAGTTCCCCAAACTGTTTTACAGGGAGCCCCCAGGTTCTAGAGCTTCTATGGAGCCTGAAGTCTCGTTTTCGCCGTGGGTCAAGCTTACGGAACGGGTTTCCCTAGGCGACGCTCTGGATTATCCCGGAGTCTACCTGCTTGCGCATTTTGCGACCGCTCCATCGGGTTCGGTCGACACCGATTCCAAAGAGATCATTCTGATAGGAGAGAGCCACAACCGCACACTCAAGCAGCGACTGAAGGAGTTTCATAATGTAGTGTACACGGGAAAGGGATTTCATGGCCCGGCAGACACTTATCGATCGAAGTTCCCTTCAAAACAACGCGACAATCTCTTTGTCTCAGTATTCCCTGTGAAAATAGAGTCAAGAATTCACCAGAAGAGTTTTGTGCAGCTTCTCGAACGCAGACTAATTTGGGAATTTGTTCAGGCGCAGGCGCAGTATCCCGTCTGCAACAAGGAATGAGCAGTTACCGCCCTTCCCCCTCGGCACCCCTAACCCAAGGTGTGTTTTTTTTTGTGGGGGGGGGTGACACACAAATTCGCGAGTAGTTTCACTCATCTACGATACGATGGTACGAGCAATCGTTAATGATGAGACGGCCCTAAACGGTCCATACTGATGTAGGGTTGAGTCATGAAGAAGGTACGAGGAAGCGGGACTGTGGCCGTGGCTGATAAGGATCCTGCGTTCGAGGTTCTGGCCCGGTTCTGTGTCAAAGCAACAAGTCAGGACAAAGCCCAGAAGGCTGTGAACGATGTCTTGCGACGCTTCAAAGTGAACTGGTGAGCTATGAAATCCAGGTCCTAGGGACAGCGTAACAGCCCGAGCTGACGCTTCGGCACGTATGCGAACTGCAGACACACTCTCTAACCTCGGCGAGTCTTTGTGAGCCCAAACCCCCCCCCAAATTTTCCGCGTGAGGATAGAGGGTAGAGGGGGAAAGGAAAATTTGTCGAGCGCTCTGGGTTAACTGATCACGGGGAGTGCAGGGATTCTATTTCTTCGACCAGCCTTCTACGGTGGGATTCGTCTCCGAAATTGACGAAGGTAACTCCAATAGTTTCAAAGAGTTTTCTTGTGTCCCTCGGGTCTTCGCCCTTTTCGGGCATCCGGTTAACAACCAGAAAGAGCTTGGCCTTATTCTCCAAGCGAATGTCGTTGAGCGAAGTGTATGCCCTCGCCAAATTCGTCGGGTAGGATCCCGCTGAGACGTCCGGGCTAAGATACTTGCACTCGATTACGGCCCTTTCGCGCCCAAGATCACCTGAGTTGGACTGCGAATCAAAATCGCCTGGGTCATTGATCGCAATGTCCGTCTTCCAAGGTCCTGCAGACCCAATGACAGGTCTTGCTCTTCTTACCACAAGATCCTTCGGTACCGCCTTCCCAACAAGCGAGAACACTTCATCCTCAAATCTTCGACCTTTCGCCCCAGAGGAAGGCCGGGGCGCTGCTTCCAAGCGAACCCTTGCGACGCTGCGCTTTCGGTGAACTTGCCCTGGAACTAAGCCGACCTACGTTCTCATATCTGCCGCTACCGTCAGAATACCTGTGGATCCGATAGATGATTCCATCGCGCGTGTCTTCCCATTTGTAGACGCCAGTCTCTCGCTTTGCAGGCATGAAATCGACTTAATGGGCGATGTCCAAAATGAGGCTTTCGTTTACTCCTACAATCGAATTGTTTCTAGTTCCAGCGTCCCCACATATGAGTCGGTCAGATCATCTTTCCCTATGAAAGAGTCGAGAAGCAGAGCGGAGAGACATCCAAGTTCCGCGCCACCGCGCAGGAAAAGCTACACAATTCTTTCCGTCGATTCATATCTTGACTCTGCCCATCCCCCAAAGAAAAAGTTGAGGATACGATTGCGAGCGACAAGGAGGCGTCCGCTTCACTCAACAGTCGACGATCGAATCGTAGCATCAACCACACCGGTTGAGTAATCAGTTTCGGGTTTCCGACGAGCACTTTCTATGAACTGGCTCCCATGTTCCTGCTATCCGGTTCTCCCTGTAGGACCATTCTTCTTCGTCGGATATTGGTTCACGGCAGACCTTGCATTGTCGCTGGCTCATGATCAGGGAATTTGGTGAAACATCGGAATCAGCGTTAGAGGGTCCGGGACTGCCCGGGTGAAAGTAAAGATCAGGGCTAGCTTCCGCCCAACGCGTCCAGCCAAACTGGCTAGAATGGGTGGAAAGAATGGCTTAGCCTAACTCGGACTCGACAGATTGTGAAGATAAGAACTCAGCTTGTCTTGCTGGTTTCGATTGGTTCCCAGGGAAAAACTCTTGTGACGGATGTAAAATGCGTCGGTGGGCTCCCCGCTCTCCGCCTCACTTAGGAAGCGTATTAGGAACAGATTAGCCCGTGTCAGAGGGAGTCTCCTCGCTCGCCCCCTGATCTTCCGCCCCCGAGAGAGACTTTGGCAACAGGGAAAGTAGAACGTGCCGGTGCCTCTTGCCGGTTCGAAAAAGCCACTCAAACAAGCCCGTCACAGCGGCGCTGTAAACGGCTAAGAGCGCAAAGAAGATGGTGAGAAACTGCCAAAAATCTGGCGGAACGTCGGGGGTCAGAGCTGGCGCGACTAACAAGAACACAAACAAATCTACCAAAAGAATCGCGACAAGAATTCCCAATTCCTTTTGGTAACCCATCTGCCTCAAACTCCTAATAATTTCAACAGTCTATCTCTGTTTCGCCAATACGACAAAACTCGTTGACCAGCCGCGTATGCAAAGATAGCTGCGACGAATACAATCAAGACTCCGATTGTCGCGAAGGAATTGAGCTGATCTGGAGTGTAGAAAACAAGAAGGAACGGGAATGTTGCGAGCACAACTCCGCCACCAATCATTGCTTTTGCTCCCTCTGAGCAAGTTCGCCACATGCTCTCGTAGTAGTCCTTTGCATCCCTCTCTTGCTTGACGCAATCATAGAGTGCGGTAATCTTGGCGACGTAGGTGGGGTCCATGAGTTCTTGGGGATCGAGCTTCTTTTTTCCCGATTTCGCAGTTTGTATGAGCCCATGTAAAGACATCAAATCAGTAGCGAAACGAGCTTTCGTCAGAGCTTTGAACGAGTCTACATTATCGCGATAGTTCGTTTTGACTTCGTTGACTTCGCGCGAGAGGGCCCACCCTCCTGCGAGAAAACCTCCGATGAACCCAATGCAAACCGTTAACGCTTGATAGAAATTATCAATCAAGGAACGGGGATATGTTCCATGGACGTAGGCTTAGAATCGATGAATTTGTAGAACACATAGTAGAAAAGTGTGAGTTGAGGAAGATGATTGTACCTAGCTTTGACTCGAGATATTCCTTGAATGATCTCCGGGGGGTATTTCTTGGCAATTTCTTTGGCGAGTTCTCGATATTCTTGGGTGATTGCTAGACCATTCGGGATTTCTCTCACGATCCGCTCCCCGACGAGGAACTTAAGATCAGAATCTGCCTCAACAGGATAACCACCATTTAGAATGGGATCCAGTTGGTAAAATCCCTCAAACCTCTCAAGCCCCGCCTCCTTTCCGAGGAGAAACAGCTCGTAAAAGAGCCGTTGTTTTCCCTCTACCGGTTCGAAGACTTCTCCTGTCGCTCCGGGGGCATATAACAACAAGAGAATTAGGTCAGATCTGTCCTGGGCTATTGCGGGACGAGCCTTTACCTGCTGCAAATCATGGCCCCCAATCTTGCTAAACACGTTAACCTGTTGTAACCGCCCCTTGTGGATTCCGATTCTCTCACTAAGGAGATGAGTAGACAAGTTCATTTTCCTTATGGTTTCTCGCATGCATATATGTCGAGTGGACAGTCATATGGACTAACTATTTCTTGCCCCAGTCGCCATTTTCCCCTGAGAAACATGGTCTTCCCTGGAGGGTCTGCGAGTAATCGATCTCACACGGGACTTTGCCGGTCCCTTCCGCAACTATGATGCTCTCGGATCTCGGAGCGGAAGTGGTCAAGATTGAGAAGTCTGACGGTGGGGACGAGACCCGTTCCCAGCCCCAGACAATTTCGCAGCTCAATTCGAGAATCCTTGTTGCGGGAACAGAGACTCCTTGATTCGGAAGGCTGGACCATGCTCCCGCATATATTCCGAAGTACCAATTTGATGCCGTCGACGACAGCCAGTATTTTCCTTCGACTTCGTGGAACTCTCGCATCGTTCTAAACAACTCATCCGACATTGACTGCAAGGTACCCGAGCCGCTCCTTCTAGAACTTTGACGATTTCGAGAAGCAAGATTCGGCTGAAGTCCTGCCCGGCTCGTTGGATTGATGCTATCTGGGGAGAAGGGTTTTGGGAACCATTGAAATCGAGAGAAGAATTGTTTCTGGAATATATTCCAGGAGATAGGTTAGGCACGGCATTATCAAAGCTCTCTGTCCAATTTGAGGTTGACACCTCTGACCACCGGGACCGGAAGATGCTGTGGCCGAGGCTCAGTTAAGGGTGCCATGCGGAAGGTTGGTTGGAAGGTAGGATAGAGCCTGGCTACATTTCATGAGAACTACCCGCTGGTAATGTTCTTGTGCCTGAAATCTCAGCTTCAAAGGCATTCCAATTTCGTGAAACACAATTGAGTTCCCATGGAATGAACGAAGAAGCTACGCGGAGACTGCTGGTCGACAAGTCTCTGAAGGAATCGGGATGGTCGCCAGTTGTCAAGTTCGCAGCCGGTGGAAGATACGATAATTGTGTTGTGACAGAGTATGAGACATCAACCGGTCCAGCAGACTACGTGCTTTTTCAGAATGGGGACCCAATCGCTGCGGTAGAATCAAAGAGGCTCAGTGTAGGCCCCCAGAACGTCCTATCGCAAGCTCAGCGTTATGCAAGAGGCTTCCAAACGGGACCTTTCAAGTTCGGGGTGTACCGCATACCGTTCGTCTATTCAACGAACGGCGAGATCTTCTGGTTTCAAGACCTTAGAGACCCTAATAGTCGATCTAGGCAGATTGCCAAGTTTCACACCCCGAGTGCTCTACGAGAGATGCTGGAATACGGCTGGCAAAAACCAGATGCGTGGCTCAGCCAGAATCCCAATGAAAACCAGTATCTAAGAGACTATCAGAGGGACGCAACTCGAGCCGTGGAAGAAGCTATCCGAAAGGGCAGGCGCAAGATGCTCATTTCGATGGCTACGGGAACCGGCAAAACCGTTGTCGCGATTTCGCTCATTTACCGGCTACTGAAATCAGGAGCAGGTCGAAGGATACTCTTCCTAGTTGATCGCCGAGCATTAGCAGCACAAGCCGTCAGCGCTTTCTCAGGTTTCACTGCTGAACCCGGCCTCAAATTCGACAAGGTCTACGAAGTGTACAGTCAACCATTTCGCCGCGAAGATCTAGAGGAATATGCGTTCAACCCAAAGAGAATACCCAGGGGATACTTGGAGAGTCCTCAGTCAAACCTTGCATACGTCTATGTCTGTACAATACAGAGAATGCGAATCTATCTGTTTGGAAAAGAGGGAATGTTCAACGAAATTCCTAACGAGTCTGAAATTGATGAAGACATAGACAAAATCCCGATTCCAATAAACGCATTCGACATAGTCATCGCAGACGAGTGTCACAGGGGCTATACGTCAACTGAAGAGGGCAAGTGGCGCCAAGTACTCGACTACTTTGACGCGATCAAAATTGGCCTAACAGCAACTCCTGCCGCCCACACGAAAGCCTACTTCCAAGAAATCATTTTCCGCTACGACTACCCACAGGCCCTACTTGGAAAGTATCTAGTCGATTACGATGCATTCAACATTCATTCTGACATTACGATGAAGGGGCTATTCTTACAGCCGGGGGAACAAGTTGGACTGATCGATACGGCGACCGGCAGAGAGACCTACGATGTCTTGGAGGACGAGCGAGCCTACAACACGTCGGACCTCGAGCAAAAGGCAACTGCTCCGGATAGGAATCGTAAAATCGTGACCGAGTTCGCAAAGATTGCGCTGCAACAGGAAAGAGATCTTGGACACTTTCCGAAGACCCTAGTTTTTGCGATCAATGACATACCGTTCATTTCTCATGCTGATCAGCTCGTAAACATGCTCAGAGACGAATTCAACAGAGGAGACTCATTCGTAGCAAAGATTACCGGAAGCCCGTCCGTCGACGAACCGCTCAAAAAGATTCGAGAGTTTCGAAATCGTCCTCAGCCAGCAATAGCCGTTACCGTGGACATGCTGACTACGGGGGTGGATATCCCGAAACTTGAGAATCTTGTCTTTCTACGACCCGTAAAATCGCGCATTTTGTTCGCTCAAATGCTGGGTCGTGGAACTAGGACGTGCGACGAGATAGCCAAGGATCACTTCAGCGTATTTGATTGCTTTGGAGGAACCCTTCTGGAATATTTCCGAGACACAACTGACTTCACGGCCGATCCCCCTTCACCTCCCACTCGAACGATTCGAGCCATCATAGAAGCGATCTACGGAAACGAGGATCGGGACTACGCTATTCGAGTCTTAGTGAAACGACTAATGAGAATTGATAAGAGCATTTCAGCTAATGGTCGAGACTCTCTGTCACAGTTCATACCGACGGGAGATATCCAAGAATTTGCTCGGTCACTTCCGAAAAGGATAGAGAATGACTGGGCAGAAACGATGAAGCTTCTTAGGAATCCCGCCTTTCAGAACCAGCTAGAAACCTATCCTCGTGCGGTAATGACTTTCCTGGTCGCGGATACTGAGGACAGAGTGCATTCAGAATATGTGTTTAGAACTACTGACGGGCGCAGTCTGAAACCCGCGGACTATCTAGTCGCTTTCGAAGACTTCATCAAGAACAATCCCGATCATATCGAGGCCCTAAACATATTGCTCCAGAAGCCAGCGCAATTCAAGGTCAAAGAGTTGACTGAATTGCGAAAGAAGCTTGCCCAGAGACCTGAGAAGTTCACAGAGGACAACCTTCGGAAAGTGTACCGAAACAATCTTGCCGATATCATTTCGATTGTACATCATGCAATCAAGAACGAACCACTCATCTCCGCTGAAGAAAGGGTCGAACGAGCGATGGCGAAAGTAAAACACGGCAAGAATTTCAACCCCGAGCAATCCCAATGGCTTCAATACATTCAGGATCATTTGGTTAACAATCTGGTAATCGAAGAGCGGGACTTTAGACAAATTCCATTTTCTCGACATGGTGGGTGGGAGAAGGCGAGTAATGTCTTCAAAGGGGAGCTTTCGCCACTCTTAGAAGAGGTCGACTTGGCGATGGTGTCATTATGAGCGAAGTTGTAAACAGGTTATGGGGATTCTGTCACACACTTCGCCACGATGGGATGGGATACGGCGACTACATTGAACAGCTCACTTATCTACTGTTTCTCAAAATTGCTCAGGAGAAAGACGTCAAGCTTGCCCGAGGATGTTCTTGGACTGATCTCCGAGTAAACTCTGGGACTGACCTTCAGGACGCCTACTCGGAAATCTTGAGAACACTCTCAAGACAGAAGGGTCCTCTTGAGGACATATTCGCCGGCTCGCTTTCAAAATTTCGAGAACCTGTCAATCTGAAGAAACTCATCAATTTGATAGACGAAACACAGTGGACTGCAATCGACGTTGACATCAAGGCACAAGCATACGAAGGACTGCTCCAAAAGTACGCGGAAGAGGAAAAAGGGGCCGGTCAATATTTCACTCCTCGCGAGGCTATTCGAAGCGTTGTCCGATGTATGAGGCCAGACTTCCGTGAAAAGCCAAACTTCACCATTCATGACCCGGCGCTGGGAACCGCGGGCTTCTTGATTGGAGCTTACGAATGGACTCTAAGAGAGACAAAAGAAGGAGCTCTGCTGTCTCGGGAGGAAAGGGACAGACTGCAGAATAGGACGTTCTCAGGTGGAGAAATTGTTCTGGGCACTAGACGGTTGGGTCTGATGAACCTCTACCTGCATGAGATTCAGGCGGATGTCTACGACGGAGACTCTCTTGAGGAGGGACCTCAAACATCCAAACGCTATGATGTCGTAATGACTAATCCGCCATTCGGCACGAAGGGGGCAGGTCAGGCACCAATTCGATCAGATTTTACAGTCAGGACATCAAACAAGCAGCTGAATTTCGTCCAGCACGTAATGACTATACTGAGGCTAGGAGGGAGAGCCGCCATGGTTATTCCTGATAACGTGCTGTTTGAGGAGAACGCGGGGAAGGAGATTCGAAAGCTGCTGATGGAAGATTGCAGTCTACATACGATTTTGCGACTGCCGATCGGAACTTTCACCCCGTACTCCACAGGCGTAAAAGCAAACATCATTTTCTTTGTCAAGGGTGAACCTACGCGAGAGACTTGGATCTATGATAGTAGGACAAGCATCGAAAAGGTTGCTATTCGCAATCCACTGACTTCGAAGTACTTTGCAGATTTTGAAAAGTGTTACAATCAGGGGTCTCGCAAAGAAACGGAACGTTTTCGCAGGTTTGGGAGAGAGGAAATTGCTAAGCGAGATGATAATCTCGACATTTTCTGGCTGAAGGAGGAATCCTCTCAAGGCGAGGAAGGAATCGGTCAACCTGAGGAACTTTTGGCCGAAGCCCTTTCGCAAGTTGAGACGGCCACCGACGCATTAAACGAGATCTCTCTCTTGCTGACAAACGATAAACGATGGAGTGAACGTGAGTGAACCACTGTTTCCCATTCCCGAGAGTTGGGTCTGGGCCACTGTTCAAGATTCAATAGTTGACGCTCAGCCTGGATTTGCATCAGGAAAGAAGAATGTGCCTGGTGGAATTAAGCATCTAAGAATGAACAACATTAGTTCCGAGTGCACATTGGACCTTTCCTCTGTTCGAACGGTTCCAAGAGAGCTGGCTAAAGCGGCTTATATTCTGAAGCCCGGGGACGTCTTGTTTTGTCACACAAACAGCCAGAAACTTGTCGGCAAAACGGCGATGTTTGACAGGACAGATGGACCATACGCGTTCAGCAATCACCTTACTCGACTGAGAATTCCGGAAAGTAGTGTTCCTCCGGAGTGGATTTGGTGTTGGCTAGCAACAATCTGGCGAGAAGGATATTTCGAAAGCCGTTGCAAGCAATGGGTCAACCAGGCAACAGTAGAAAGGAAGACCCTACTTTCAGCACCCATTCCTATCGCTCCTTTGCATGAACAAATGAGAATCGTTTCGCATCTTAGAGAGCTGAGGAGAATAAATCTCATCGCCAAGACATCACTTGAGAAAGTTCCGCAGCTCCTCGCCAGATTGCGTCAAACTTTCTTGGCCGGAGCCATAACCGGAAAGTTGACAGAACGGAACCCGGTCGATGAACCTGCGTCTTTTTTTCTGAAGAGAATCGGAGAGGAGCAACGGAAGAGATGGAATAGCTCCGTTCGAGCAGAAGAGAAAGAACTCAGAAGACACGAAAACAAGCGACCGGAAACCACTGAAACGGAAGCCCTTCCCACCTTGCCGGGAGGGTGGGCTTGGACAAACATTGGTGCCCTAATTTACGATGCGGGATATGGAACTTCTAGGAAATGTAACAATGATTCGGGAGGGACGCCAGTCCTCAGGATTCCAAACATAGTCAAGGGCATCCTAGATTTTCGAGATCTGAAATATTCAAAATTCGATGGTGATGAAATCGGGCGTCTTCGACTAGAGCGAGGCGACTTGTTGGTTTGCAGGACCAACGGCAGCTTGGACCTCGTAGGAAAGTCAGCAGTGGTGGACAGACTCGATGATACATTTCTCTTCGCGTCATACCTCATTAGACTTCGACCAGCGATTTCTGAAGTACTCCCAGCATACCTAAACCTGGTTCTGGCTTCATTCATCGGTCGCAAGACGATAGAGAGCAAAACGAGGAGCACCGCCGGCCAATACAACATCAATCTTGAGATGCTGCGTTCCATTCCCGTTCCCCTTCCTCCTTTCGAAGAAATGAACCGAATTCTCACAAAGATCGGGGAGCAATTTAGCACTCTTGAAGAGGCAAGACGCGCAGTTTCGACTGGGCATAATCGCGCCGCCATGTTTGAACGATCCATGTTATCCAATGCATTCCGCGGCAAACTGCTTGTTCAAGATCCGAAAGATGAGCCAGCATCCGTTCTCTTGGGGAGGATTAAAGCGAACCGCTTCGTAGCGGTAAGAAAGAAAAATCACCGAGTCTCCGGGAGTCAGTAAGCTCTGTAAGAATCAGTCATAACGCCTTGCGTAGCTAGCGTTTTAGCGACTGTCGCTCTATTTGGCTAAATTCGCAGCTTAACTTGCAGCTTCACCACATTTCACCACTTCACCAGAAAAACATTATCGCCTTCTGGGGATGCGCATCGTCGTTGAAATTCGAAACGGTGGCGTCGAAGTGTTCCTGACGTTAAGAGCCCATTTCAGCTCTGGCATCCAGCGCCTCTGATTCTCTAAGTATCCACTTCGTCTGCTGGTCATTCATGAACTGACCGAACGCGTCAATTAGGCGCCTTTCCTTTCTTGCCGAATCTGGTCGCGAAATCCATTTCTCCGCCGCCATTTCTCGTTCATGTTCTCGCATTCGACGATGGAAGAAGAACAGTTTGTCGTCAAGAATCTCTCGTCTTTCTAAGACTCGTTCGAGCCACGCATCGCCCGGTTCCTCGATTTGTAGTTCGCCCAGATTACGGCGGAGCAAAAGGCCCTGTTCGGTCTTTCTCAGGAAATCTCGCAAGAACTCATCTAGAAGGCGAAGTTCGACATAGTCGAATGGCCCTGGAGGAGGTTCTTCTTTGTAGGGGTGAGGGGCGCTACTCGCGAAGATGAGTGACATGAAGCGTGCTCCTGCTACGGAGGCCACATACTTTCCATCCCAATGCCCGTTGAGATCCATCTTCTTAGCTGCGTAACCGAGTCTGACAAGTTCCTTCATGTAATACGCTCCATGGCTACCGCTTGTTCGGGGACTCCGTTGCGATACCTTCTCGGCCCAGTTTGGATCCAGAGGAAAGGCGATCTTGTGGGTTCGCGTCACGCGTCCAAGCGCGTAACCAGAGACTGAACTGTCAAAGTATGTAGAGACTAGAAGGTACGAGAGAGCTCTTACTAACGGGTCGCCTGGCCCCGGTATTTGCTTCAAACCCGGTTTGAAGCAACTGCTAACCGTATTGTTGTACTTAGGTTTAACCAGCGATAAACTTGAACATAGAACACGAAAGAGAACTAGTCTTTGTCGGCGTGAAGATCCCCAAGCCGCTCGCAGATCTGCTTGATCAGGCAGTATTTGCAGACAGCCATGTTACTCGGTCCGAGCTTGTCAGAGATGCGATTCGTAGAGAGCTAGAAAAACGTGGTTTTGCATTCGAAAAGGGTCAGAGTCGAACCCGTAAACACGGTTCCCATTGGCCACGAGTGACTCGGTCTGGGGAAGAAACGATGGGGAAAGTAGGGGTGAGCTCAACCATTGCCGAACAACTGCCGCCTGCCAAGACTCTTGGGGAGCTCTGCAAAGTATCCGGTGTTGACTCTCTCCCGAGAATGGCTGTCAGGGACAAAGACCTGAGAGAACTTGACTTTGCGAGCGCTCGAGGCAACTCACTAACAGTTTTCGAGACCCTGCGCTCAGAGCCCCCTAGCACGCGTAGGTTCTTGGAGATCTATGGTCGATCGTTCGGAATACCACCCGATCAGTTCGACGATTGGCTGCGACGCTGTAAGCAGTGCAAGAGCGAATTCTTGATCGTTCCCGGGTCGTGGGAAGCCGCTTCCGTCAAGCGTTGCAAGAGCTGCCGAGGTTCTGGTTTACCCCCTAGAGGAATCGATGGTTCGGAATCTGATTCGCCACCTCATCAGGGGACCAGCCGCATCGTCTCATTTCCTGCCTGTTTGGAGAGAGCCAAGATGAAGAGGGAGAGAGGGAGCCCGGCCACTCCCAATGGCTTTGACCGTGGGAGCTTACCAGGGTCTCGAGAAGGTCCTCGTAGCGTTGCCGGTAGGGAACTCCCTCCCCCAAATTGGGGATCATGGCCTGTTTTTGCTAAAGATAACATTAGCGATCGACGAAAGCGCCTCCGCGCCAATGAGTCCAATGAAGGGGAGGTTTGCTAGCTGGTCGAGCCTAGCCCTTCGGATCTCGCTCTCCCTGAACACCTCTTAGGAGTTAGACCGTCAGAGTCGAATCTACTCGTCCCAAATTATTCCGGGGCGGAGGTTCAGTTCGTGCAGCCTGTGACAAGCCGACGTTCTCGGTTCTACTCCCTGACCGAGAGACGAGAAACAAAGCTCCCCGAGTGGGTGTCTCAAGACTTGATCGTGCAGCTTACCCATGAAGACGTAGAACTTCTCGCAACTACAAACCCTGAGGTTGGCGAGGCTGGCCAGGGAGATGCTGCCCGAAAGGCTTCATTGGCCAATTTGTTCAAGAAATCCGTCTTCGTATTTCTTCTGTCGCCTCCACTCCTTACCCTACCGCTTGCACTCAAAGCGGAAAATTATGGCCTAGAGGTCCGCGTCCGGGTCCAGATCGCAGGGCAGGGTGACGCCAAGAACATACCTAAACAGTACGAGGTACGGACGGAGAACAGCGAGGACGAGACCAGCAAAGCAGAATGGGTAGATATCTCTGAGAAGGCGAACTATCAGACACTCCGCCATGCGCTCTTCCAAAAGCGGTCCAAGACTCTCCAGCCGGTGAAAGACTCTCCACGTATCAATTACGTTGAAGTTTCGATTAGACAGTTACCGGGGGAAGTGCTCTACAAAGAAGAGGCCTTCCGGCCAGTCCTCGTACGATTCATCAACTGTGGAGACTTGCCCTCCTCACGAAGGGTGGAACTGACAGGCATTGTGACGGATGACGAGAAAAGAAATCTGACCCTATTCGTCTACAAAGTGCAACCAATCGAGCTTAGTTTTGAGAGTTACAAGCCATCGGAAGTCGACAAAGCGAACTTCAGGAGATATTTTCAGAACAATCCCAATCTTCGCGAGGATCTCGACAGAACTATTGCCCCCTACATTGTTGGTCGCGGAGATGCCAAACTTGCAGCTGCGCTCACTCTTCACAGCCCATTGTGGCTTAGAGTTGATGGACGCATAATCCGAGGCGGAATAATCACTCTATACGTTGGGGACAGCACGAACGGCAAGAGCGCCATCATGGAGTGGTGCCACGACAAACTCAAGATCGGCGAGAAGGCAGTTGGAGAATCTGCTAGCAGAGCAGGAATTTCGTACTCAGTCGATCCTGAACACGATCTGATTCGGTGGGGAACCTTGGTGCTAGCGGATGGGACGATTGCCTACTTAGACGGGATGCAAGGCTTCCCGCCTGAGGAGCTGCCTCAGCTGAGGGAGGTGTTGAGAAGCTGGAAGGTGGTTGTCACAAAGAAGGTGGGTGGGGAGGCTTGGGCCCGTGACCGTATCCTAGCCGCCGCCAATCCCCGTAAAGCTATGCGAGATGGGTACACGGATCGAGCTGAGGCCCTGCTTGACATCGCAAGCATGACCGACCCTCAAGTCGAACTGACAAGGTTTGATCTCATCATTCCATTTGTTACCGAAGATGTACCGGCAGACCTCATCGCTAATGCCACCGTCAGTCCTCCCGCTATTCCTGTTGATGTCCTTCAAAAGCACGTGTACTGGACGCTTAACCTGAAGCCCGACGACGTGATCCTCGACCCCAACACCACTGCGGCGACTCGGGGCGAGTTTCCCCGCTTGATGGAGGTTTCGACTCCCAGAATCCCTCTGGTCCACAACGGATTCATGGAAACCATAGAGCGGATTTCCGCTGCTTTCGCCGTCCTCAGACATAACGTTGCAGACGACGGGAAAGTTCACGTCACGGAACAGCACGTCAAGGAGGCCCTAGCGTTCATCGAGGAAAATCTTGAGCGCTGGGAATATCCTGCCCTCGTCAGGCGGCTGGAGAAAGTCGCGGAGCTTTCGGATGAAGAAGTGCAGTCCATCAAGGAAGAGTTCGCCGCTGATCTATCGCTTCGGAGAGCGTACGAGGAAATTCGTGACCATCCGGGCATCACAACAGGAGTACTTGCATCAAAACTGCTCGAGAGAAGCAAACGAAACACGATTGACAAGACCAATCGACTCAAAGCCTTGGGGCTAATAGAAGCCCAGCCCCGCAGGCCGGGGGTGCGCCTCTCTCCAAAGGGCAACACGTTCCACAAGAGGACGAAGGACGAGTCACAGGCAAGCAGCGGAGGGCCATTGGCCATCCAGGCCCAACTAGCTCGTGGTAACCCTGCCGAAAATCACCTTGACAAGCTTACTCTACGCAAGATCGAGGAGCTCGAGTCCGAGGACGGCTTTGCGGACCGTGAGAAGATCCTTGCCTCGGAAGATGCACAGTTGAGTAAGTGGACTTTGGCAGATCGAGAGGAAAAACTTGATCGGCTGAAAAAATACGGGCTGATCTACGAGCCGTCGCCCGGCCGAATCCATAGCATCGATACCAGACATCCACCCCACCCTCCTCCACCTGAAACTGCTGACCACACGGTAGCGAAGGAGAAAGTTGTTGAACAAGCGCCGCATCAGCCGAACCTGAGCCCAGAGATCCTACAGGGAGATCCAAACCGCTCTCTGAACCTAGACTCGAAAACCGCGCAATCGGCAACCGTCCCAGAGCCCGGTCTATGGCCTCCGTTTGTCGCCACAGAGAACTGCTCCGTATGCGGAAAGCTTGGCCCGGTGAGGGCTGGATGCGACGCGTTCCTACGCTGTCAAGAATGCCATGAAAAACAACCAACAGACGAGGGCAGGAAATGACCGAGGAAGTCCCGTGTTCGCCGCCTTCGAGATGCCCGGTCACAGTCAGACACGGGAGTCTGAAGCTAGGGAGCTTGGTCCGGATAAGGTATGCCGATCACCAAGTCTATTGCGATGATGACCCTTCAAGGTTCAACACTCCCCCCATTCTCGAGACTGTTGGTTGGTTATCTTTCGCATCAAAGGATGCCGTTAGGCTGGATTGGGAACGATTTGCGGATCGGGAGACATTTCCCGTCAAATCGAGATTCACGCCTTATGGGATGACCATCGTCAGATCAGCAATCTTGGAGTTGGAATGTCTTGGATAAGCGTCATTTCTTTCTTTTGGGCTCGTCTCGCATCCAGAGTTTGATTGCTTCGGCGACGGCCTTCGAGATAGCGCCTCGGGTGCCGCCTAGCCTTTCGGCAACTCGGATTCTAAATTCGCGCTCCAGCTCGTCGGCGATGAGTACATCTAGCCTGCCCATGCATTTGGTTGGTCAAGACTATCCTTATATGCGTGATTGTGTAACGACACATTTGGAAAATACGTGCCAACACAAATACTGCTGGGAAACCAAGTGACGACAGAGCTCCTACTCAGACCGAGAGAACTGCGCTTAGACGAGCTTTCTTTCCTGACGTCCTACGGAACGTTTGTTGGTGAGTCGATTCGACTTGAACGTAGCCCCAAGAATTACAGACTGAAGACGCCGATTACTGTCGAGACAACCAAGGTGCTGAATCTGAAGCAGACAGACTTGGTGCAATATGTCCTCGACACGTTTCTATCGACAGGGCCAAAGCTTCTTCCTTTTGTGCTTGAGAACGAGTCCTTAATTCAGATGGCGCGACACCTCCTTCGAGTTAGATCGGGTAGCCAACAGACGCTCTACCACACCGTCAACACCGTTCTCATGTACTCAACTCGAGTCGGCGCTACGCCCGACCAACTAATTGCAGACGTGAAGCCCACGGGACTGCCGAACCCTCTGAGAATCGAAAAGCACAGAAAGTTCCTCGCAACATGCCTCGAGGAAATGCAAGAACAAGGAAGAGCCCCCGGACGAATCAGCGGCTACCAAAAACAAATCAGAATGTTCTACAACGTAAACGCAGTCGAGCTACCACGCATCCCCCTGAGGAAGCCAAACCCAATCTACGAAGATGCCTCACCATCAGTGGAAGACATTCTTCGCATGTTGGACTATGCGACGCTGCGAGAGAAATTCGTCATTAGCGTCCTGTGCTTGAGTGGAATGAGGGAAGGCACACTTGTGCGGCTCAAGTACGGTCATATCAAGCGTGACTACGAAGCCAAGAATCCGATAATCCATGTACATGTGAACGAGGACATAACCAAAGGAAAGTACGCCCCATACGACGCGTTCTTTTCACACGAAGCGGAGTACTACTGCCGGCAATACATCGAAGCTAGAAAGAAGGGCGGCTTGTTGCACCCGCATATGGGACCCGAACAAATCGACGACGATTCGCCACTGATCCGGGACGAGCTGAACGATCGTGTCCGAGGTCTCAACAGAATGAAACCACAGCCCATCGGCGAAAAGCAGCTCTACAAACTAGTTCATTCTGCAATTGCAAGAGCTGGTCTTCTGAGGCCCATAAAACCTGGGCATCTTCACTACACCTTGAGACCACACACTCTGAGAAAGGTCTATGCAGTGAACATGGAGTACGCTAGAATGCCTATGTCGCTAATTCAATATACGATGGGCCACGTTACCGACACGTATCATCAAGTGCAAAGCAAAGGCGTCGAATACATGAGGAACGAATACGCAAAAGCAGGATTCAGTTTACGACCAAAGACCCCCCAAACCAGACTCGAAATCTTGGAAAACTTTGCTCAATCCCTCGGATTCGACACTAGCAAAGTCAAGGCAGCGTTTTCAGAACCACACCGGATCGTAGCCATCTCTGAGCCTAGCGAAGAAAAGCTGTACGCTGAGTACATTCTGGCGAAACTCAAGGAGCTCTCAAATTCTTGAATCCCCCAGACTCGCCTCCAGGAAGTGGTGGGCCCGCCCGGATTCGAACCGGGGACCGTCAGGTTTCCCGAACTTCAGGGCTATGAGCCTGCCGCTCTTTCAGTTCTTCAACCTGAAGAAAACCTAGCTGAGCTACGGGCCCTCCAAGAAAGCCGCTCGCACAACCCGAATTCTTAATCTTTTAGAGGTGACGGGGACATAACCAGGACAAGGCTACTCCTTGAAGCCGCTGCAAAGAGCCTGGGTGCTATGGGTGGGAGTGTTTCTGATCGCTCTCGGCATCTTCTTTTTTGGAACAACAAACACGTACTATCAGTCTCTTGCGACCGCTATTCCATTGTACATAGCCGGAGGGATTCTCATCGCCATTGGTTCGACCCTAGTAGTCGATCAACTTGGAGACCTCTCGAATCGCAAGAAACCCACATCCTCTTGACTCCTTGAATTGCCCATGTCGTCATCGACCTCCCCAGTGAGAATGGAGCGATGGGCATCGGCATGCTATCACCAATAACACGGTTCAGACGCTCATCGGGACTTTCCTTATTTCATTTGGTCCCGTTGTGCGGTCTAACTGGGTTTGAGTCGAAGGAGTTCTCATCACAGTCTGGGGGCGCTGTAGTCTTGCCTTGTTTCGGTACGAGTATTGATCGCGTTGGACGGCGTTGTCCCTTGATGGTGCTCCTGCCTATCTTTTAATAAACGGGGTCCTGTCGGGTTGTCGGTTGCCGCCGGCTATAGACGCGGGCCGCCGTTCCCTCAGATGTTTGGGGGCGCGAGCTCAGTGGTAGAGCAGCGGACTCGGCATAGGGCTGAGGCTGAAGCTGTTAAGGTGGAAGGTCCACTGTAGCAACCCGTTGGTCAGAGGTTCGAACCCTCTCGGCGGCGCCACAAATCGCGTGGCCGTTCTTGATTCTAATGATCCACTTCCCCTTCCGAGGGAAGGAAAACTTTAGTTGACGGATTGCTCACTGAAGATCCAAGAACGAATCTCGGTTTGGATCAGGGGGATTTCAAATGAGACAAAGACTAGCCCTCAAGGGCTATTCATTCGTCATATTGCTGTGCGTATGGGCGTTCGCGGCCCCCTTCAGCTGGTATCTGGCCGGGAGCATCGGCTGGTTCGCGTTGTACATTTGGCTAGCTGCAAACCTTCTCGTGGCCTTTTGGCTCAATCAATCGAGGACCCATTCCGGAAAGAATCGTTTCGACGACAGGCTCCCGCCGGAGCGTGTCGCAAAGGCACAAGAAGATTACATCAACGAGGTCTTGGAGACACGCTCAGGGCCTCGCAAGGATGCTGAATAGTTGGCTGTGCCAACCTTGGCTTCGGCAATGTCTGTTCAGGGTGACAACATTGAAGACGAGGGGATTCTTGCGTCTTCGGAACGTCCGCGATGTTGTACAGTGCTTGACCGTGGATTTGGGCAACGGGACTTTTTTTCAGGGACTAAGACGACTGACGACGTGATGCTCTCTATCAGCTATCGTTACGCAGTTGTCGCAATTGACATTGGCTTGAAGACGACTTGTTGGGCTTCATTGCTTGCAAATGTATTCAAGAGGTTTTGAAGCCTGCTAGTGTAGTCGTTATTGTCGTAATGCCATCCCTTTTCGTCGTCGTAGTATTCGTACGAAAATGATTGCGTTTTGATGGAGAGAGGGTCAATCAATAGAAAGGCGAAGTTGCTTAGTATCCCATTCCCAACCAACTGAGACAGCAAGGCATTCAGATTGCTCATCTCACCGCGCGGCAGGTAAACCCTCGCGGCCAGAGAGGTCATTCCTCTTATTCGTGATTGGTGGAGCGTGAAGGGCAGAGCAAGGAAGCAGGCTGCCTTTGAGAGTAGAAAGCCTTCATTTTTGAAATCTAGTCTTACCTCGTACAGGTCTGATATTTCGGGAGAGTATGGCAGGAATTCGACGACAAACTCGTGGATGAGACCGCTTTCTCTTATCTTGTCAAAGCGGTACTTTGCTCCGGGCACTGTTGTTCCTAACATTCTTGCTAGGTCGGCGAGCGTTATTCTGGCGTTCTTCGTGAGCTCCTTGAGAATGATCAGGTCCTTCTTGTCAAAGGCCGGCCTTGATGGCTTTTGGAGGCCTAGCTTTGGAAGCTTCGGTAGTTTATGCTCGGAAAGTTGTCGCAGCCATGTTTCCCATGCGAACTTCCATTTTCCCTTTGATGTGTCGTAGTATTCGAAGTTGGGAATTGAGGTTTGTTGATCTTCCAGCCAGTATACGCGATAGTCCTTGGCGACGTTCGAGGTGACGAGATTATCCAAGTACTGTTGAAAGTCGGCACGGTTTTCTTCTGGAATGGCGTGGATCGAGTAGTAGCCGTTGCATTCGCCCATGCATTTCATGATGCGCAGCCAGTATCCTGGAATCTTCAGTGCTTCCCCGCTTACGAGATCCTTTCCTGGAGTTGGGGTTAGTAGGACTTCGGCTCTGATCAGTCCGATCTTGGAGTAGTTTGGGCTGGCCCACGTGCGCAGGATCCCTTCCTTTTCGAGTTTTGAGACCCTTGCATGTACGGTTGGGTAGGGAATCTTGGCCTTGCGGGAGACTCTCTGGAGGTTTCGTGGCCCGTTTCCCCTGATTGCCTGGATGATCTTGAAATTCGTCTCGTCGAGTGCCGAGACCATGCGGTGAATCCTGTCGAAGTATTCGGCGGCGAATGGTTGGGGCAAGTTTGATAGAAAAAGAGGAGGGGGGTTGATCGGATTTAACTTTGTTCATTACGGGGATGGTATGTGTGGGGGGGTAAACGGGGTCGGGGGACCTTCATCGCCCAAGGAGGGTTCACCTCTACAGTAGCATGAGAGGGTCTCCTAATTTTCTCTACCGGATTTGGCCGGCCTGAGAGGGGTTGGATATGCGCCGACGAGTCAAAGGCTTTATCTTCTATACCTGGTCAAAAGGCGCTCGGGGTTAAGGCTGGCAGCTCGCACCATCCATCAAGAAGGCAGGCAGATACGCCGGACCGAGAACGAGGAGGCTAGGATACTAGCCTTTCTGGAAAGGTTTCCGGAATATGGCAAGACGCTTAGTTTAGCCTCCCTGTACGAGGAGAATCTTCGAGCACCATCCCAGGGATGGAGATGGCACGATGTGGAGACCCACCCCACAAAACTGATCAGGCTTGTTACGGACGGGATCGCTAGAGTAAGCGTGAAGACGAGGGGTGCTACCTACTATCTGCTGCGTGACAGAGAAGCCGTAAAGAAAATCGTCGAGCGATCAACGGGTCCTGCTGATTCCATCGAATAGCTACAAGTTGTAAAGCGACCAAGGAAACCCCCCTCCTAGAAATTCGCCCATTATCAGCCCTGATCCCGGCTCTGGGAACCGGTCGCCAGATTTCCTAGCAAATCGTTCTTGACGGGTGCTAAGAATCCAAGATAGGATGAACCCAGACCGAGCCCAGATTCGCAAGACTCGCCCATCGTCACCGCCAGACAGGAAACCTTCCAGGACAAAAAGGGGGGACTAGCGCAAGGGTCTCAGGACGCAAGAGCGGGTTCCCGCGGACACCCAAGAAAGTGAAAGCGCAGCCATGTTCCCCTTTCAACCCCGCAAAGACACCCCTGAACAACCTAGTCCCGAATCCAAGCCAGTTTCTCACCCCAGAAAACCGATAGAAAATGATGACCGGGTTTTGAGATCGATTTTCTAGAACGAGAATCGGAGACGCTTTTTGAATCCGGTTTTCCAGAGCGGTTTTCCGACATGACAATCCTGATTTTCGGGGGGCCCGGGGGGCCTACTCGAGTCGCGCGCCGCATCTATCCTCCCGCAGGGAGGAATTCTTTCTGTACTCTAGTAACCTAGCCGGATACCATTCTCCATACTGGTGCCGCGTGGGTAGCAATACCAATTATAAGCCGCGAAACCAACGCTCTAGTTAGCGAACAGAACAGCAACGAGCCCGTTTGTTGGCTTAGCAAATGAAGCTTGACCAAGGCCCTTCTGGAGAGCTAACCGTCCTAGACTCAGGATTCACAGACCAAGTCCTGCTCGACTGCGTCAGCGAAGAATACCTCCGAATCAAAGCAATCATCTACAACTCACTAAACGACATGAACAAACTCTTCCTAGTCGACCGCGCACTCTACACCAACAGTCCCGAAAGACCCCTCTTCATGGAACTGACACCCCAAAACATGAGCACGATGAAAAAGCCGCTAGTGATCTCGGAAGTGAAACTGTACAGCGTGGAGAGGACTTGGGGTCTAAGCACTCTACGAATGATGAAGTAAGACTCCTCTAGTCAGCCTTGCTAAGGACAATCTCTATCGTGGAGACGTTTCGCTGATCGTCTCCTTCGCCCAGCATTTCGGTCCCGATCCTGACCTCTTTGATGGACAGCTTGCCCTGGAAGAACCTGTTCCTAACAACTTCAACAACATCCACAGCATGACTGATCGACTGACCCCGTGCCTTTACTGTCAAAGTTTTGGACCCCATGTTGAAGTGCATCATGACAGCTGTCGCGTAGGCCATCAAGGGCTTCTTTCCAATGAACACAACGTCCGGAGGAGCCCGACTCATAGGACGGGCCTCACGGGTTCTTTCTGGAGCTCTTTCCGGAGTTTGTTCTGTGCGCGCAGCATGTTTCGGTTCTGTTTTCTCCACTTGCAAACACTAGCCTCTTTGAATCCTTACAGGTAGGAAGCGGGGAAGGCTCTTTGCGACTTAAGGCTTTGCTAACCATTAGCGAAAAAGAAACGGGAAAAAAACGTGAAGGGGAAATTAGAGGGTCGAGTTCGGGAGACTAGATGATATCCCTTGTGAGGGCTTCTCTGAACTTGACCCTGCAGTCTTGGCACTGGAAGAGGCCGATCAGCACGTTCTTCTTGGACTTTCCGCCTTTGAGTTCCCAGACTTTCGCAGCCTTGGGAACGTCAGCTCCGCACTTTGGACAGACGACCTTGTAGAACTGGCTTGGTAGCTGGAGGCTTTGCTCGCCGACACTGGGTCCTGAGGGCATGCCTGGAACAACTTCTGTGCCTGGAATCGATGGCTGAATGTCAGTCTCTGCTGTTGCAACTGCGGAGGAAGCATCGACGATGGGCATGTCATCGACGACCTTGACAACGAGTGCATCTGCGACGTCTTCCACGTATTCCTGTGCGGGGGCACTCGTGAATGAGTCCTCGACAGCGGGAGCGCTTGTTTGGGTCAATGGGGCAGCGGGAGCGGCGACGATGGGATCAGCGGTAATTGTTGATACTGGTTGGGCCTGTTCTTGGACTTGCAGGGTAGTTACTGGGGCCGGCGCCGAAATGGGGACGTTGACTGGTGCTGCAGGTGTTGCCGGTGGAGCCCATGGTCTCTCGGAAACAATACCGCTCGCAGCGAACTTGACGCTTGGCGAGGTCGGTGTCGGAGCAGGTGCCTGTTGCGCAGTGGCCGGTGCTTGTTGTGGAACGGCGTTTCTTGCCCATTCCTCGATCAATGTTCGTGGAGCTGGTGGGTTGGCCTGTTTGAAGTCAGCGGGTGCGAGTGGTCTGGTTTCGATGTGGGTTAGGACCTCAATCATGTCTTTGATTTCTTCGATGCTGTGGAGGTTTCGTTGTAGGAGCCCTTTGAATTCTTCGCGTTGTCCGCGGTATTCTTGTTCGCTGACTTCGCCGGTCACGTATTTTGTTTCAAGATTCAGCAGTCGTTGTGGGGTGCTGCCGATCTGGTCCTTGGTTTCTTTGAGATGTTCGTTCAACGTATATCCTAACACGTTGATTCTGTCTTGGAGATCTTGTGAGGCTCGTCCGTATTCCTCGTAGATGGTTCGCATTTTGTCCTTGTAGCCGTTGATCTCGCTGATCAACTTCTCTAGGGTTAGATCGTTTAGTACCATTTTTTTCATCCTAGGGAAGCGATTTCTATGAGGTAAAATGGTAAAAGCGTTCGACCGCAAAAACCCTGAAAAACTGGGCTTGTAAACTCAGAATCACCAATTTGGTAGAAACAAGACTGTCAATGATGCACGCCGAGCTGCGTCGTTTTTAACTAGCAATGCTAAACTGGGATTGGGGAAAACACAACTTCCTACCGATTTTCTGACACCGCATATAAACCAAAACCGTCCTGTGGCCCGCACAACATACCCGCCGAATATCTGTTGACAACATGCAACCTATTGCCTGAGCTAGAATTTCTCTAGCTAGCAGAGTACGAAATCATACCTTAACGTGTCAAGAACCCACTTGGAACCTGTCCCAAGTACACCAGATTTCAAGATCGAAATGTCATACAAGTCCATGAAGAATTGGGACCGAGAGCAAAGGGAACCCTTACTCTCGAAGGTCACCGATCGCATCCACCACCAAGAACCACTCAAAGAAAAGATCTCACAAGTCGTCTACAAACTCAAAGTACAACAGAACAGGCTCGAAGGGGCCAATCTCAAAACACAGCAACACGACAAGTCACTCTTCGACAAGTGCGTTCAAGCCCAGATGTCCAAAGATACAATGAGAAGCGCAATGTACGCCAACGAGATCGCGGAGATCCGGAAAATCGCCAAAGTCACACTCAGAAGCGAACTAGCACTCGAACAAGTCGTACTACGACTCGAAACAATCCAGGAATTCGGCGACGTCGCAGCAATGATGGGCCCAGTAGCGGGAGTTGTACACCAGATCAAGAACCAGATCGCAGGAGTCATCCCACAAGTCGGATACGAACTAGGCGAGATCTCTGACACGCTAAACAGCGTAGTCATGGAAGTCGGCGAAGCAACAGGCCAAGGTTACGACCTCGAAGCATCAGGTCCAGAAGCATCAAAGATCATCTCAGAAGCCAACACCATAGCCGAGACACGGATGCGTGAGAAGTTCCCGGAGTTACCCTCTCCAACCGCCACCGCAGAACACGAGACAGTGATTCCAAGGTAGGAGTAACTCCGACAACATTTTTTTGGGTGCAAAATCATGCCGATAACACTTGAACAAGTCCGGAGATTCCTGGGCAGAACCCTCCAAGACCCCTACGGCAGAGCCTTCGGCAAAGTCGTAGGCATATCAGCCAATCTCCGAGACGAGATCACCGGAGTAGGAATAGAGGTCGGCAATGGAGAATTCCTCCAATGCCCCGGCGACCGGGTCGCCATAACAGGCGATACCCTCATCCTGGCACCTGCTTGGAAGGTCGAAGCTGAGGAATTTCGCAAAGAATTCGACATCGTGACCCGACGCCTACGAGCCCTCGACGAGCTGTTCAGTGTCGGAGACATCCAAAAAGATGTCTACGAAGATCTCAGGAAACAGCACGAAGACGCGATCAACGAACTAAAGGGCAAGAGAAAGGAGATCATCGACACTCTCAGCCAGCGAAACAGCACCCTCAACACCCAACTCCGGCAATTACAGACTCACCTCGCGGGCAACAAGATGTTGCACGCCTCCGGCGAGTTCGATGACATGAATTACAAAGCAGCCAGCGACGCCATTGACAGCGGGCTGGTTCGCGCGATGGCAGAGAAGAAGGACGTTGAGACGATCTACAGTTATCTGCAGAAGCTCGACTCGGCCCAAGGGCCGCCTGCTGCACAACAGCCACAACCCATTCCTCAAGTCCCTCAACCAGCAACCACAACGTCCCCCTCGAGAGATCCAGTTCTAGTACTTCACGTGAGGGAGACTTAGGAGGATTCAAGGGCTGTTCCGAAAGTTTGAGGAGAAAGTCCATCCTATTCCATTGAAAGAGCGCATAGCGCAAGCCCTGTTCCGGCTTGGCTCTCAGAAAGAGAAACTGGAGCACATGTCCTCCAGGCTCCAGCAACGCGACAAGGAAATGTTCCAGCGTTGCATTGGCGCACAACTCTCGAAGGACCCAGCCCACGCGGCGCTCTACGCCAACGAGTGCGCAGAGATTCGGAAAATGGCTCATCTTACTCTCAGCAGCGAACTAGCCCTCGAACGCGTTATCCTCCGAATGCAGACGGTCGAAGAATTCGGCGACATAATGGCTCAGATCGCACCAGTCATCGGAGTCGTACGCGAGACACGGGGCAGAATCGCAGGCGTCATCCCCGAAGTCGCCAACGAACTTGGCGAAGTAAACAACATGCTCAGCGACATGAGCATGGAAACCGGACAAGTCGGCGAAGATCAAGGCTTCGACATGAGCGCTTCGAGTACTGAAGCACGCAAAGTACTGGAAGAGTCCAGCGCCATCGCATCCCAACAAATGAAAGAACGATTCCCAGAGCTGCCAATGCCAGAGACCCGCCAACCCGTCCCCGAAGCCGCAACCCGAGCACCGGAACAAAGAATTCCCATAGCCATCACCACGAATGGATCAGAAGAGGCTCCACTAGAAGACAGGTTGCTAAACTACATCAAATCGCACAATGGAGAGCTAAGCCTCAACAGCTGCTCCGCAGAACTCCTCGTACCAAGCGACGACATCAGGCGTTCCCTACAACGGCTCAAGGATGACGGAAAGATAGTCATGGACTAGACGGGAGACAGGTGCTCCCGTCCAAGCCCTTCAGTGTTACAAGGAGGGACAAGTGATCTCGGCCTCAGAAGAACTCGAATCTCTGGCAGTAAGATACGCGAAGGAAGCTATCGAGCTTGAGAGAAAAGGCTCCAAACGGCTTGCCGCCACAAAATACCAACGGGCTATCGAAGTTCTTCTCAAACTATGCTCCCTCTATCCAGCTGCTCCTCAAAACAAAGTCTACACCGAACATGTAGAGGCCTACAAGAAACGAATCCAGGAGCTCCAATCTGATGAGCCGATAGCTCATCCTATGGATTCGAATGAGACCCGAGATTCCAAGACGATCAAGCTTGACCAGTGGGTCCTAACAGAGAAGCCGGACATCAGCTGGAGTGACATCGCAGACCTGGAAAAGCCGAAAAGGGCGATCGAAGAATCCATAATCTTCCCAGTCAGGAGACCAGACCTCTTCCCGCTCGGATGGCCTCGAGGAATACTTTTCTTCGGACCCCCCGGCTGCGGAAAAACACTTCTTGCTGCGGCAATCGCGAGTGAGATCAAGGGGATGTTCTTCTGCGCTGACGCAGCGTCGTTGATGTCGAAGTGGCTTGGAGAATCCGAGCGAAACGTCTCACAATTATTCACCAAGGCAAGAGACGTCTCTGAGAATGGGCAGCCCGCGATCGTCTTCATCGACGAAATAGACTCTCTGATGGGTGTCCGGGGAGAAGAGGTCGGCGGAGAAGTCCGCGTCAGAAACCAGTTCCTCAAAGAGATGGACGGCATCCTCGACAAAAACAAGAAACTCCACGTCTACCTCATCGGTGCGACAAACAAGCCATGGGTCCTGGACGAGCCCTTCATCAGACGCTTCCAGAAGAGAATCTACGTCCCACTCCCCGACGTCAAAGCCCGCATGGATATGTTCCAGATCTACGCCCAGAACCTGAAGTTCCAGAACAACGTCGACTTCGCAGAACTGGCAAGAAGGACCGAAGGCTACTCTGGAGGAGATATTCGCGATCTATTCCAGTCCACCCAGATCAAAGTGGTCCGAGACTTCTTCCAGCGAGGCGCCGCCAACGACCTCAACGCCATTCCGGACCCAATCACCATGGAAGACTTCGAAACCATCATCGTGGGCCGACGGCCAAGCGTCTCCCAGAACATCATCAAGCGCTACTTCGACTGGGACGAATCCTTCAAGGCATCATAGAGGATGAAAGAAGTGAACCTTGACGGAACTGATCTGCGCATTCTCGCGGAACTGGTTGAGAACTCAAAGCAGTCCTACGTGGAGATAGGCCGCAAACTCGCCCTCCATCCTAACGTCATCGCTTACAGAGTCAACCGTTTGGAAGATGCTCACATAATCCGTGAGTACACGACACTCATCGATTTTGGAAAGCTCGGGCTTTCAGAACAAGTGATAGTTGCAGCAAACTTCCCCAGCAGCTCGTCCAGAGAGGATATTCTCAAGCAGATTTGCGAAATTCCTGAGACCCTCAACGTCATCAGCTCTCTAGGAACTCCAGAAGGGCTCGTCTTCATAGTAGCCCGCAACAAAGAGGACGTCAACGCCGTTCTATCCAAACTCCGCTCAATGCATCTTGACATTGACTTCGCCTCGTCAGTAATCAGGACTTACGACGAAGGGCGCTTAGGAATGTTCCTTCGGTCAATGGCAGGCCCAGAATAGAAGGTCAGCGTTGGTTGGAAAAGCCATCCTGGACCCCAATCGTCCTATCCGGCGCGATCCCACGCGAGGCCACGGACCTACTCGCAATTCTGGTAATGGGAATCGTAGGAATCGAGGCGTCCCTCGCAACAATAGGTCCACCAGCGTTCGGTTCAAGGATCTGGCTCTCTCTCCTAGTTGTTCCTCCTACATGTGCTCTAGCGTCGGTCTCGACAACCACACGACGCACGAAGGAGGAACTGGCCCTCTTTGCGTACGGAGGCTCGGGCTGGCAAATCCTGCTACGTTACTTCTTGAGGGGAGCGATTGTCGCTTTGGTAGCATTCTCTCCCGTACTACTCCAGGCATTCCTCACAACGAGTTCGATACTCGAACTGATCGTCCTAATAGCTGTTCTAACATTCGCGGGAGGCCTGTTCTATTCACTCTCGAGCCTTCGCAGAATCCGATCCTCCTCGTTCGTTGAGAACTACAAGAGCTAGCAAAGCATGCCATCAGTAATCGAGACTAGATCGGTAATAGTTGAATACCCGTCCATCCGAGGCACCCTGCGTCTTTACGATCAAGGCGTTTCCTTGAAGGTGGATCAGGGCGACTTCCTCGCGATTCTCGGCGGGTCGGGGTGGGGAAAATCGACGCTCGTCAATGTTGTCTTAGGATTGGAGAAGCCAATTCATGGCCAGGTGAGGTTCCGCGAACACGACGTCACACGGGAGTCTTTTGTGAAGCGATGTGCCTTGGTGAAGACAGCCGCCGTTTTCCAGCGTCCCACAGCTCTTCCGCAAATGACGGTGTCTCAAAACCTGCACCTAGCCTTATCGCTAGCAGGAGTGCCCAGGAAAGAACGAGATGAAAGGATAAAGGAAGCTCTCGCCTTCTTCGGACTTGACAAAATAGAACGTTCATACCCTGACGGGCTGAGTGCAGGTCAACGAAGGCGAATCGATCTCGCAAGAGCACTCGCGGTGAAACCCGAGCTCCTGGTAATCGACGAGCCAACAGGTGACTTGGATGGCTCTGCTACAAACCTGTTGATTCCTCTTCTCAGGGGATTGAACAGAAACCAAGGAACAACGATCTTCATGACGACCGCCTTACCTCGTCAGGCATCCCAGGCCAAGCACCAGGTGCATCTTAGACCACCATTGCATCTCACGCCAGAAAACAGGATGATAGGAGACTGACCATGTTTCGAGATAATCCCTCATTGACCGATAGGATTCGAGAAGCTATCAAGCCCACACCGATGAAACAACGAATCCAGTTCGCCACGCACAAGCTCCGCACTCAGACGACAAGGCTGGAGCGAAGCATAGCCCAAATGGAATCGCGAGACCAGACGCTTCGGGACAAGTGCACCAAGGCACTTGAGGCCCGAGACACCCAGACCGCGACCGTTTTCGCGAACGAATGCGTGCAAATTCGAAAGCTCATCAAGACATCTCTCCGCAGCCAGATCTGTCTCGAACAGGCGTTGCTTCGTCTTGAGACCGTAGAGCAGTTCGGCGACATGGTCCACAGCATGGGCTCCGTCAGAGGACTCCTCGGCGCCGTTAGAGGCGAGCTAGAGGGCAAACTCCCTGAAATCTCAACGGGCATTGGGGACGTCGAAGATTCGTTAGAGAATCTGACGATGGAAATTGGTGAAGCTGTCGACTCAGATGGGATGTCTATCCCGGTTAATGATGAGTCCGCTCACATATTGAAGGAAGCGGATCTTATGGCTGAACAGAAGATGAGAGAGAAATTCCCTGAGATTCCCCAGATCGTGAATCCGGCTCATCGAGTGAGGTAGAATCTCGATGCTATCTCCTGAGCTCGAGACGAAAGCGCTTCTAGGACGAAGCGTTTCAGACATCTATGGCAGACTACTGGGACGCGTAATCGGTATCGAGCGCAACCCGTTTGGTGAGATGGAAGGGGTCCAGGTAGAAGCTACTGGTGGAATTATTCTCACAGCCAAAGCCCGGCAGATGGCTCTAACCCCGAAGGCGATCACCATATCGCCTGAGTGGAAGCTGGAATCAGAGGACATCATTTCCGAACTAACGTTGTTGAGGAAGAGGGTCGGAGCACTTGAATCCCTGAAAGACTCGAAGGAGATCGATGGGGAGATTTATTCGGAGCTTCTCGAGTCGCAGAAGTCTGGCTATATGGACAAGGTCAAACTAGCAAGTTCCCTAGTCTCCTCTATGAGGTCGAGACTCGCTGAGATAACGGGACAAATAACAAGTCTCACAAAATATCTCGTCAACGCAAAACTCGATCACAAAAGTGGAGAACTTGACGATGATTCTCTGAAGCTAGCACAAGGCTCTATCGAGCCGAGTCTTAGGCCTCTGATCGCGGAGAGAAACGATCTTACCTCATCGATCAAGATTGTGGAGCAGGTCCTGCCATCAAGGGTCAGCGTTAACTAGTACCCTACGATTCTACATGGTTGAGGATAGGGGAAATGGCTACCTTCGGCAGTCGGGTCCGGGTACTGTAACAGCCATATTTTCCGTTGCCATTTTCCTGATAACAGCGCATAGACGTGATAGTTCATGACCAGCAAAGCGAGAAAGAACAAGCCCACAAGAATCGAGAAGATTCTGCCCCTAGGCAGCATTATCGGATTTTTCCGCCAGCGATTCCATGATCCCTATCTGAATCCCGAGGCTGAAGTTAGCTTCGAGGATTTTCGGGCCGGTTTTCCGGAGATCCCGCGTGAGGAGCTAGAAGAGGGTCTAACCCATTGGGTCATGAGGCCGGGGGCGAGGGTTCTCTCGACCAAGATAACGGATGTTGGTGGACATCAGTTGCAGGTTTGGTACGTGCACGGGCTTCACGAGGAACATGCCGAGTTTGAGGATTCCATCGGCCGTGGTCCCTTACAAGCCTAGCAATGAATGCACCACGGATTTCCATCTTTCTTACTAATTAGAGAAATAAATCGTAATCCGATAATCTGCCGACCAAGGATCGGCCCCGTTGGCATGTACTCATCTCATCTTCATTTGACACCAATAAGGAAGAAGTACGCTCGCCGCATCTAAATCGCCCATTTTCAGCCCTGATCGCGATTCTGGGAAGCCCCTGCTCATTGTCGGGAAATTCGTTCGGGTTCGTCGGGATACTTCCGATGCCATCTTAGCCTGGATTGTGCCCAGAATCGCTTGTCTCGTCCATTATCACTGCCAGACAGGAAATCGTTTCCAGGAAAGGGGGGGTCTTAGCGACTGACCCTCGCGACGCGAGAGTCAGTGTCTCGGAGGGCCTGCGAAGGTAATCAAATGCAACCAAAGAGGCTCATTCTATTTGGTTCCACCTCGGACAGTTGAAGTCCTTATACAGATCGAAGACCCGCCGCAAAAGTGCAGGATGCAGATGAAGGCGTTTGTTCTGGCCGGCGGCGCAGGAACACGGCTGTCGCCACTTACAAGCTACGTTCCGAAAGGCATGATCCCGATCGCAGGCAGACCGTTCATCGATTATGTCATCAGCTATCTCGCGGGCCACGGAATACGAAATATCATCATGCTGTTGTCCGACGAGGATAGCGAAGTCTACCGCAACCATCTCGACGATGGATCGAAGTACGGTGTAAACATCGGTTACAGCATCAGTCCACGAACCGGGACGGCAAACGCGCTCAAGGAAGCGAGTAGCCATATTGACTCAACCTTTCTCGTCTACTACGGAGATGTTCTCACAAACCTCGATCTAACGGATATGATCCGGTTCCATAAAGAAAAGAAAGCAACCTGCACAGTCGCACTAAGCACCGGCGTCCGAATCGACTATGGAGTCGGGCGAGTCGACAAAGACGGGAGAATAGAGTATTTTGAAGAAAAACCCGTCATCAAAGAATACCCCGTCTCTATTGGCGTCTGCCTCTGTGAGCCAGCCGTCCTCAAATATTGCACTACCGGATCAGATATCGCCGCCAACGTTATTCCAGCACTGGTCGCCAAAGGTGAACAAGTCTACGGATATCTGACCCAAGAACCACACCATGATATTGGATCGTTCAAGCAGCTGGACGAGGTGAAGAAGATTTTGAAGACTCACGGCAAGACGCAGACGAAAGACACGTTGAGGAAGGACTAGGTTATCCAGCGCGTCTCCTCAGCCGAATCCTCAACCACGAAGCCAAGTTTAGCCATGCGATCACGAATACGATCGGCTGATCCATAGTCACGTTTGTTCCTCAGTTCGTTCCGCAACTCCAAGACGAAGTTCACTAGCTCAGCAACCCTGTCCCCCGCCACAGTCTCAGTTTCCAAAACCCCCAAGACCGACCCCAGATCCTCCATAGCGTCAATTATCGCTTTGACCGACTCGCTCTTCGGATTCCTCGTCTCTTCCTCCGCCAATCCGACTATTCTGATGAACGCAGCAAGCGCTCCAGGAGTGTTGAAATCGTCGTCCATCGCTTTGAAGAAATCGTCCCGCGCCTCGCCCAGCAGTTTCAAGACCGGAGCTGACTCCATCATCTTACCACCTGCCTTTGCACCAGCCATTACAAGTTGGTCGTGTGCCCGTCTGAACCTTCTAGCGAGGCTAACAGCCTGCTGCAACGCGTCCTCCGTAAAGTCCAACGGACTCCTATAATGCGTCCCGGCATAGAACACCCGCAAACCCGGAGTACCAACCTTCCGTATCATCTCCTGAATCGTGATGAAATTCCCAAGTGATTTGTGCATCTCCGTCCCCTTGATACTCAATAATCCTGTATGAAGCCAATAACGCGCCAACGGCTCTTTCCCTGTCAAACCCTCCGCCTGCGCAATCTCCGCCTCATGATGAGGAAAGATCAACTCCGTACCACCCCCATGAACGTCATATGTCGGCCCGAAGTATGTCAGAGTAATCGCTGTATCTTCTATATGCCATCCAGGTCGTCCCTTTCCCCAAGGACTATCCCAGAATATCTCGCCAGGCTTCTGACTCTTCCACAACGCAAAATCGCCGGGATGCTTCTTTCGAGGGTCAGGGTCGACCCTGTGAACCGTCAGATCCTCAAGCTTCTGATGAGACAGTTTTCCGTAACCTGGAAATTTCGAAATGTCAAAGTAGATATCGTCATCAACCCTATAGGCCAGTCCTTTCTTGAGAAGTCCTGTGACCTGGTCGATGATCTCTGGAATGTGATCGGAAGCATTGGCGTACAGGTTGACGCTGTCCACGTGCAAGTCTTTCATGTCTTTGAAGAAGGATTTCGCCATACGCTTTGTTAGAGCAAGCGGTTGTTCGCCTAGATCGTGAGCCTTGTTGATGATCTTATCGTCAACATCGGTAATATTGAGAAGGAAGAAGACGCTGAATCCTTTCCTCCGCAGATATCGAGCAATGATATCGTAGGCGACGTAGGTCTTTCCATGGCCGATATGCGACACGTCCCAAACCGTAGGGCCGCATACAAACATGTTCACGCGGTTAGACCGGTTCGGCTGGAACTTGTCCTGCCCCCGAGTCAGCGTATTGTATACTCTAAGCTCAGAAGTTGCTAGGTCTGTCAATACGGAGGCCTCACGGCGCCTTCGGTCACGAAATACTCCTCCATAACTGAGTCTTAGCTCGTTGGAAGCTTGCTTTGACCTTGCTTGACTTCAGAAGAATGCGCCTTCTCAGCCTGTATCATATTCCACGCCTTCGTTAGCATCTCCTTCTCGTTCGGATAAGACATTGTCTGAACCGCCTTCTCGTAAGGCATCCATTCCATAGCATCGTGCTCGGTCCCCACCTTCGCGTCAGCCTGATCGGTTTCAAAGAGAAAGAAGTGAACGGTCTTATCGTATGTTTTCCCACGAAAACCGAACTGGTACTTGATCGCGCCAAGCTTCCCATGCAGCTTTACCCTGCTGACCCCAGTCTCTTCCCGGACCTCCCGCATAGCCGTCGTAACCTCGTCCTCGCCTTCCTCGATCAACCCTTTCGGCAGGCACCAAACTCCTCTCTTGTTGCTCAACAGTAGCAAGAAAAGCGGCTTATCGCTATCCCACCGATAGACAACTCCCCCTGCAGACGTGACCTTGATCCTCTGTCTGGGCTGCATCCCGCCCCCGTACATGCGTACAAGCTAGGCTACGGACTATAATTCAATATCTTTCGACAAAGGCGTGATATTTTCCGAGGGAGAACCGACAACCACAATATCCTCGATCCTGACACCGCCCCATCTGGGCTCGTAGAGGCCTGGTTCGATCGTCACCACCGACCCTTTTCTCAGCTGATCCTTGCCATACAATGAGAGATAGGGTCTCTCTCCAATAGTCAATCCCACGCCATGACCGAGCCCGTGCATGAACCCGCGAGTCCTCGCTTCTTTGTTGCCCTTGATCAGCTGCCTTGCAGTCAGGTACCCTTTCTTTTCGAAGATCTTGCACGCGTTTGCCATCATTTCTTTACAAGGAACCTGCTCCTTCACCACATCCAATGCAGAAGACTGAACTTCAAGAACGGCATCATACATCTCCTGGACCTTCTTAGGGGCGGAACCGAACAGGTAGGTTCTGGTGCAATCGTGCCAGTACCCATCTGGCTCGGAGGGAAAAATGTCAAAGACAATAGGCTCCTCAGCTCGGACAATATCCTGATCTTCACCTCTATAGTGAGGATCGCTGGATCTTTTCCCAGGCGCGAAGATCGTATCCTCCGGCGCAACAAGGTTCTCCTCGGCAAGCGACCTTCCTATGACCTTCCTGACTGTCCCGACACTCAACGGCTTTGACTTGTAAGATACCCTCTTCCCATTGACTCTCGCTCCTCTCAGAAATCTGAGGGTGTCTTCTACGACCCTTATGGTCTTCTTGCCCAGAACTCTCAGCCTTTCAATCTCCCATCGATCCTTAGTCTCACGCGCAGTTTCGATGATCGTAGGCGACTTCTCTCCAATGATCTTCACACCTCTACGACGGAGAGCATCGATCATGTGCAGCGCACTTGACACGTCATTTCTTCCTCCCAGAATTGTTGGGCCGCGAAGACCCTCGTCTTTCATGATCTTCTGGTAGAACCTGACCCTAGCCTCATCCCGGTCGTACTTACTCGCTATGCGTTCGTAACCATAATCCGAGTACGTCTTGATATCGCGAACTTTTCCCTCGCGGGCACTTCCCACGTCGATATTGCTGACAATAAGTGTCGGATCATTTGATCTACGTTTCAGGAATATTCCGCCTCTTGGAAGAGAGGTTCCTGCCACGTATCGAAGGTCCGGATTTCCGACTGTAGAATCTCCGAAGACCATGATCGAGTCAACATTTCTCTTTTCCATCTCCACGTCGAGATCTTTGATCAAGAAGATGCCTCAATAGCATCAGTCAAGAATACTATATTATGATTGGGAGCGGTCGCCCGCCGCCAACCATCCAATTTCGATGAATGAATCAGTTCTTTCGGGTAGAAACCAGAGGCCTCTGAAGCGAAGTCCGAAAGAGCCTCTTCTGAGTAGACCTACGATGACGTCTCTCCAGCTCGCTTCTTAGCCTTCTCTCTTCCGCCCCATGCAACCAGTCAGGGATGAGAAGAACCCGGATAAGCTCCTGGACGGTAACCCCTCTCTGATGGGCGAGATCTTTGAGCCTCAGATAGACAGCCCTGTCGAGCACCTGCATGAACTTGACGGAGTCCTTAGTGCCCCGAGTTCTCGATACTGGCATACAGACAGCGGAAGTCCACTACTATTCATGGCTCATCTACTCTTCTTATGAAATAAACTCCAATCCAGAAACAATCAAACCGCCAATCAACTTGGAAAAATGCGTTAAATCGCACGACTCCTAAAGAACCCCTATGCTCGCATGCCTAATCAATAGACAAGGGCACGCAGAAATCACAGACGTACCCGTCCCCAGACTCAAACCAGGAGAAGTCTTGATCAAACTGGCAGCAGCCGGAATATGCGGAACTGACATCGAAAAAGTCCGCGGCTCCTATGGACCTGGAGGAATCCTCGGTCACGAAGTCAGCGGAACAATTGCGAGTGTAGGCGACGAGGTGACCGACCTGAAAGAATCTGACCGAATCATCGCCCACCACCATGTCCCTTGCTACAACTGCCACTACTGCCAGCAAGGGGATCACACGATGTGCGACCTCTTCCGGAAAACAAATTTCGATCCCTGCGGACTTGCAGAGTATTTCAAAGTTCCAGAGACCAATGTCACTCGAGGCGGCGTCGTGCGCCTACCCCCGGAAGCGAGCTTCGAAGAAGGATCAATGATCGAACCAACCGCGTGCTGCGTAAGAGCGCTCGACAAGGCAGAGGTGAGGCGAGGAGACAAGGTCCTTGTCGTAGGGCTGGGTCCAACTGGCTTGACGCAGATACAATTGGTAAGGAGAATGGGTGCGTCAAGAATCATCGGGGTTGACATTCTTCCTCACAGGCTTGAACTGGCGCGCAAGTTGGGCGCGGATGAGGCAATTGATTCATCCTCAGAGAGAATCATCGAACATATTGCAAAGTCGACCGGTCTCGGGGTCGACCTAGCAATCGTATCTACCGGGAATCCGAAGGCAATACAACCAGCACTCGACTCGATAAGAAAAGGAGGAAAGCTGCTCCTTTTTGGCGCACCCGCTCAAGGTTCAACCATAAATCTCGATGTCGGGAATTTGTTCAGCCGACAAATCTCGATTGTGACAAGCTATTCTTGTGTAGAATCAGATATTCATCGGGCGCTCGAGTTCCTGTCGAACGGAGAAATTGACCTTCTCTCTATGGTTACTGACCGGTTTGCGCTTCGAGACGCTCCCAACGCGCTTGAGCACGCTCGAGCATCGAAGACTGCAGTAAAGACGATAATAGTCCCCGCACCCAAGCCGGATGGCTGAAACACTTCGCGGGGCACTTGAAACACCCTTCTGAATCAACATGTCGAAGGGCAGGCCGATGCGTCCGTTCGTGAGCAGAACCCCAAACAAAGCAGACGAGTCTTACCGTTCGATGCCTCCACGGTCAATTCGAGGCGAACACAAATATGCAGTTTCAGTTTGACCAGAAGGTCGACTTGGCCAGAGGAAGATCTGTGAAGGCTACGCTCAGGTTCTACAACGAGCTCAGAAAGGAAGCTCTTGCTCGGGGTGAGAGGGGAAATCCTCCCAGCTTCGAAACCTTCTCAACCATGGCAACCGGCCTCATGGGGGCAAGCAAACAGGTTGATCTCGACCGATTGAAGAACCCAAGCATGAGAGAACTCTTCGAGCGCACTTGGTCTCAGAAGCTTCTAAACTATTCCACAAAGAGACTCCTGAAGGACTCCTATGAGACACTCACGCGGAGATACTAGGGAGTTCGAGACGCAAGTTTCCATGAATTGCTGAGGAAAAATTTTGAGGAAGTTTCAAACTGTAATAGATGTTCTGGACTCAGAAGTGGACATAGTAATCCAACAAGCGCCCTTCCAGGGTAGTTTCGATGAAATAGCTCTTATTCTAGCTCCTTTTCGACCTCATCCTTCGTGGGTATCTCCAAGTTCTACGTGAGTTTCAAATACTACCACGCTCCAGTGCACGCTCAGCTGAATAGAAATGCCACAAGCATATTGCGTCAAATGTAAAGCGAACATCGAGATAAAGAACCCTCAGAACGTCACGCTCAAGAACGGAAAGGCTGCGGTTAAGGGCGTATGCCCCAACTGCGGAACCTCAGTCTTCCGAATCGGAAAGGGCTAGGCGCCCTCGACAGAGTTCTTTTTCCTCTCCCTCTTCTCAGAAACCCATTTTATCTCGAAGAACTTTTTAATTCGGACCAACGATCCTTCACGAGATAATAGTGAGTCTGGCCCGCACCGTACTGGTAATTGCGCTCGTCGGAATGCTTGTCTTTACAAGCCCGCCAGAGGCTTCTGCGGTTAACCAAACGGCCCAGATCAATAGAGTCTTCTACCTATCCTCGTCAGGGACCCTGGGTTCCGCTCCCCCATCGGGCAACGGGCCCCCATCGACAACTAACATAACCCGTTCAGCGGGCAGTTTCGTACTTCAGACGCCACTGCTCTCGTCAGCCACAGTCGTCGGCCAGTCAACCTTCTCAACGTGGACCGACTGGAGCGGCAACGTCTCCGTGTCCCAACCCGTAATGTTGTCGGGAACATTCAGCTATCGTCTACCAGGACAAAACTGGTTCAACGTAACATCAACTCCCCCGCATCCAATCGCGACGGGACTCGGACATCTTAACTTCACAGTGACACCCGCCAATACCCTTCTGCTGGAGGGTACTCTCCTCGCGATTAGTGTATTTGCATCATTTGTTCCTAAGAACGCGAACGTCACCCTAGATTGGGGATCCGGTTCCGCCCCTTCCTACGTGGTCTTGCCGCTGTCGGGTTATGCCTCGTTGTTTCAAGTTAGCATTCTTAATCGAGATCAAGTTCCAACTACTTATTTCAACGTCAATGCGACTGCGGGAAATAATGTCGTTCTGGTAAAGGTGTTCGTCAACTCGGCCCTTGGATGTTCAGATATATCGAGGGTTAACATGACGATTGTGGACCCCCTTTCTCATCCCGCAATTGGGGCCTCCAATAGAGGGATGCAACAATCTCCCCCGTGTCCAGCCGGGCAGAATCCATTCGAATTCATCGCCGCTTGGACCTACCCTTCTGGTGCCGCACAGGTAACATACCAAGTGTGGGTGGATGTTGTCGACATTCAGGGTAACGTGGCATACAGTTATCGTGGTCCCGCTAGCTTCGGGCTTGTTCCCCCTAACTTTATCCCTCCACCGTACAACCTCATTCCATATTTCGCGGTCGCCGCGATAGGGGGAGTTGGATCGGCTGGTGGTGTCTTCTATTATCGAAGGAGAAGAGGCAAGAGCTACCTAGCTCCGTTTGGGCATTTCAATACTCTGACCGCGGGTGAATTGGATGGCGGAACGGTGTCGATCGAAGGCAACACTGGGTCTGGGAAGACCACACTATCCGAACAACTGATGTTCGAGGATCTTAAGCGAGGGAAGCCGTGTGTCTTTGTCTCGACTGGCGACTTTCCTTCTAACGTAAGGTCCGGAATGAAGTCAATGGGGCTCGACGTCAAGGGTTATGAGCAGAGCGGACTGCTGACATTCGTGGATGGATATTCAGCCGAAGCTGGACAAGAGTCGACGGAGAAATTCTCCGTTCCATCTATTGGCGACCTGACAACACTAGGAATGAAGATTTCGTCGTCCCTTCCTCCGCCGAGTTCCAAGGGTGCAAGTCTATACTTTGACTCCCTAGTTCCCTTGGCATCTAAAACGAAACCGGAGAGCATTGTCTCGTTTGTTCAGTCAATCGGTGCGAAAATGAAGGGAATGGGAGGAAAGGCGGTTTTTACTCTTGGCCCCAGTGTTGATCCAATCGTTCAGAAGCAATTGGAGGATATGTCGGACTGCGTTGTTCAGATGGAGGCATTTGAGGAGCGCGGAGTTCGCCGTCGACGACTGAAGATTGCGAAGCTTAGAGCGAGGAGGCATCAGGAGGGCTGGAATGTTTTCGTCATTGAAGATGGGAAGGGGATAATCTTCTATTCTAAGAAGCCTAAGACCTAGAATACCTTGTCCCGTGGGAAGACTTCTATTCCTGAGGTCCCAAATTGATACGGGCGAATCTGCGTGTCATGTGATATTCCACGCATCTTTTCCACTTGAACTGCTCGGACAAAGTTTCCTTGATGCATGAGTGTATGAAGAACAACTACACCGTGGGAAAGGAACTCTTCAAGTTGAAATCTTCGATCTAACAGTGATGTCTTCAACTCGCTCGTCACCAGAGATGTGCAACCGGTGTCGGCTAGGGCGTCGAAGAATTCTACAGTTGCCCTCCGTCTCTTCAACTCGTCGCCATACCTCAACATTACCGAGGTGATAGGGTCGAGGGCGATCCTTTCGACATTCTCGCCTTCGACCAGTTTTGTCAGAGTCTTCAAGACATCTGTGAAACCAAGCCCCTCGGAGGAATCCGAGGAATATAGTGCATGGGGCCCATTGTTCTTGATCCTAGTCCTTCTCAAACCGCTGGCGTCCAAGAACAAGAGTCTGCCTTTCTTTTCGACGCTATCCAAGTCCCAGTTGTAGGATTGGAAGTTCTGTTTTATGACGTCGGGGTATTCGTCGAGTGTGACATATAGTCCTGTTTCGCCTTGAAGGGCCCCGCTGTAAAGGTACTGGATCGCAAAAGTTGTCTTTCCGGACCCTGGACTTCCAACTACGAGGATGCACTTTCCTTCAGGGAAGCCTCCACCGAGAAGCTCGTCTAGTCCTTTGATCCCTGTTGGAACCCTATCCAAATGTGTTCGTAGATCGACCGCTTATCAATGTATAAAAATAGTATGTCCATTAAAAATCTGATTGTAAAAACCGTTTTTGAAAATTCTGCTAAAAGTCGTCCTATCGCGAGATGGATTGTTCTATGTTGCAGCTTTTCAGTTGTCTTTTTCTGAAGACTTAGACTCGTCCAAAATTGTCGCTCCTAGATTTAGGGGACGTATTCTTAGCTGGTTGGGGTTCCAAAGTTAATGTTGCGGGGGAGGAACCACGAAACGAGCAATGTTGGATACGGAGCTCGGACAATGCTGGAATTGCACTTACCGAAGCAAGGAAATATGCACCGCCCAAATTGCACCACATTTCAGACACTTGAAACTGACGAGCTTGTTTAGCGCATCACGCGAGGTCTCATCAATCTTCGCAGCCTCCCCACAGTCTGGACAGGCCTTCAAGTCCCCTGATGCGGTAATAATCCTAGGTTTGTCCGTGGGAGGAGAAGGCCTTTTGCCACGGAACGGAAGGGGAGACCTAAGAACTATGTCCGGGCGAGTCTTGTCAAATACTGTGTCCTCGCCTAAGTACTTGGTGAGAGTTCTCTCTAGTTGTTTCGTTTCGACTTTCGAATAGTCCAGTGGACTTTCACTTGTCAGAATCAAATACCCGCCATCTGCCAGCCTTTTCTTGCTATAACACGGAACCGTTTCGATTTTCTCCTTTGAAAAGAAATCCACAAAGATTGGGCCTAGGAAGTTGGCCCAATAGATTCCGGGCAATCCCCAAGTCGGATTTGCCGGAATATATCCCTCCGCATATGTGCGCACTTTACCCATTATGATTGGAGTTCGAGTGAATGTCTTGGCTTTTCTGTCCTGATAGTGTCCGATATCGCCGTGAACAGGTTTGAACAAAGCGTACATTTCTTCTGCAAACAAGAGGAAGTTTCCAGGGCTCTCTTTGTCAAAATACTCATCATGAAGATAGAAGACAAGGTAGGTGGGCATTACTACGTATGGATTGACATTGAGATGGGCGAGAGCCTGAAAGCCACGACTGCCGTGTTTCTCAATCACGAGTTGGCCCGGATGCGTCTCCCAAACGTTCAAGAATTCGGCAGTTGACAGTCGGTCGAATTTGCGTTTGGGAGGGTCCTCATCGCCAAATCTCTCAGGGACAAAACCAAACCTCAGGAGAATTTCGAGAAACCGGCGGCCTATGTCTCTGGATGCGCAATCAAGAGCGCTCCACATGGAGAGTTCAACCGTATCATCGAACGATTTGTTCAATCGATATCTTTTCACCCTAGGCAAGGAACACCCTTGTTAGCCGTCCAAATAAGCACCACGCTCCCCAAGAAGCATACTCCCAAATTCAATTGGAGAAATAGTATTTCGAGATCTTGTCTAGACCTCCCGGAATTTTCCAGGCGGATTTTCCAGCCATATTTTGGAAGAAACGACTCTTGAGCTGACTTTCTCAGACAGCACAACCTGTGCTATATGTCGGTTCGCGGGGTCAGCAGCGAGGTTGCAACCGAGCGCGAAACACCAGCAAACGCCGACCAGGAGGATGTAAATGTAGGCGAGGGTGTTGAAGACGGGTCGGGTAAGGGCCGTGTAGAGGAGCGAGAAGCCGCCCGATGCGCCGATGACTGTGGATAAGACTGTTGTGTGAAAGGGGCCAACATCGATGCTTCGAAGTCTCAGTCCTCCAAAGTATGGGAGGGCAAGAGCAACTAGTGGGAGCATTAGCGAGGCGGCCATCGTGAGAGTTACAACATCCTGTGTGATCAAGGACACTATGTCGGTTGTCCGGGCTAGAGGCGAAAAAAACGGGATGTCCTTGTGATTGGCTTCGTAGGTTGCAAAAGGCACTACAACCGCGAGGATGAACCCGAAGTAGGTGATCTGTCTGCGAAGTTGCAGTCTCAAACCTTTGGAAGCTTGGACTGTCGAGAGTTCCGACACCTTGGAACCGATAACATGAGTTCCCTTCGTAACGAAGAGATAGAGCTTAATCGCCTTCGTTGATACGACACCGCCAAAGAAGTACATGTACCCGAACCCTATCGGTATGGCAATGAGAGATATCACGAGCGACAATGTCGCGCTAAGTGCTAATGTCACGAGTTCGAGTTGTGTGTTTCTAGGGAGTATTCTAGTCGCCGACGCTAGGAGAAGCAACAATGACGACGAGCCGATGAAGAAGATAGTGAAGGTTCCAACGAAGCAGATGAGCAGATTTCGTCTATTGTGGGAAGTTCCAGCGTGGATCGACAATCTTTCCCGAGCAGTGGCCTCGACTGTTCGACGATATTTAGGAAAACTGGTCCTCGGACTCTGGATTGAGAGTTAACGGAAGATCTTGTCTTGACCGAGGAAATGGATCTTATCCTTCGGATTGTTAGGAGGTACCGTCCTACCGGACGAGTATCGATTCGACGTATCGGTAGCTTCGTCAACGATGTTTTTCTTGTCAAGGTGGACAGCGAAAGGCTCGTAGCTAAACGGTACACGAACTGGGTGTCGCTCAAATGGGTCACTCTAAGCCTCTTCGGCCTGGGGTCCGTTCACTTCTCAATATCGGGGAAAAGACGGATGGAGGCTGAGTATGCTTTCAATGATCTGCTTTCGCATCGTGGAATACCGGTGCCTTCTATTTTGGGAGCCGACCAGAAATCCAGGACGATCCTCTTCTCCTACGTTTCCGGAGATCAACTCTCCAGTCTCCTTCCGAAATTGGTCATGGCGACCCAGATCGGGCAGAGAGAACGAGAGGCCGTCCACCAGGTGGGAAAACTCATGGCGAGCGCGCACCAGCTCGAAGCCGCCCTAGGTGATACGAAACCAGAGAACTTCCTTGTAGAGAAGAGAGGAGAGGTGACATTAGTCGATCTTGAGCAGGCTCGTTATCGAGGGGATTATTCTTGGGATTTGGCAGAGTTCCTCTTCTATTCAGGTCACTACTGGCTTTCGTTCAACAAGACCCTTGCGGGATATGTTGATTCTTTCATCAAGGGATACAGGGAACAGGGCGGTGCAAGCACGCTTAGAGCTGCTGCCTCGCCCCGATATGTGAGAGTGTTCTCCGTCTGGACCCCGCCGAATATATTGCATCACATCCGGAAAAAACTCACTGAAACTTAGAAGCTAACCTGCGGATACAACCCGAGAAGACTGTTTCAAGCTTGAAAAAACAGGTTATTCCGTGACTCCCCGTTGCTCCGAGCGTTTCTGAGTTATGAGTTCATCAAAGAGATTCCCCATTTTCAGCCTCGTTCTCGAGTCTGGGAGCCTGTCACTAGAATTCGAAGCAGACCCTTCATAATCGACCGTAAGAGCAGAGATCAATCTAGCCCGGACCAAGCCCTGAATCGCAAGACTCGCCCAGAATCCACGCCGGACAGCCAGAAACACTCCGCGGCGGACGGGGGATAAGAGCAGAACATCTGGGGACGTAAGAGTGGTGTAAGAGACGCGGAGGAGAAACGTTGAGGTTAAACTGCCCACGAAAGTGCTAGAAGTCTTCGTCTCCGCCGCCCGGTGGCTTGAAGTCTTTGCCGCCGCCAGCGCCCTTGTCGACCCCCTTCGACGCTATTACATCGTCGATTCGCAGTATCATTGACGCTGCTTCGGAGGCCGATTTTATCACCTGTTGTTTCACCCGTAGGGGTTCGATCACATTCAGTTTCCTCATATCCTTCACGTCGCCTGTAAATACGTCGATTCCGAACCATGGACTTCCCGCTCGTTCGTGCTTCGAGCGCAGCTCGACCAGAACATCGATCGGGTCAAACCCAGCGTTCTCCGCTAGAGTGATCGGAACGGCTTCCAGTGATTCTGCGAAAGCCTCTATCGCGAGCTGTTCTCTTCCGCCTACCTTGACAGCGTATTCTCGCAGTCGCTTGGCTAACTCTGCCTCAGGTGCGCCACCTCCAGCTACGATCTTGCCATCTTCTAGAGCGTTCCTTACTACGCATAGGGCGTCATGCAGAGACCTGTCTGCCTCGTCAACCACGTGTTCCGTTCCTCCCCGTATGACGATGGTGACCGCCTTCGGGTTCTTGGCCTCGCGAACATACAGAAGCTTGTCGTCGCCTATCTTGACCTCTTCGATCAGCTTCGCCTCACCTAGCGCGTCCTTGGCGAGATCCTTGACGCTGGCAACGACTCTTGCGCCAGTCGCTTTTGAAAGCTTCTCGATGTCGCCGCTGCTTACGTTCTTGACAGCACCAATTCCTTTCTTAGCAAGATAGTGTAACGCAACATCATCAATTCCCTTCTCGCTGAATACGATGTTCGCGCCGGTTTTTTCGATCTGGGAAACCATGTCGACCAACATCTTCTCCTCCTCCTCGATAAAGAGGTGCATCTGGTCAGGATTGTTGATGTTGATCTTCGCATCGAACTCCGTCTTCTCCACCTCGATCTTGGCGTTGAGCAGAGCGATTCGCGCGCCCGTTATCGTCTTCGGCATCTGAGCATGGGCGAGTTCCTTGTCTATGACAATGCCCTTGACGAGTTCCGTTTCTTCGAGGCTCTTGCCGTGTTTCTTGAGAATCTTGATCTGATCGATATCAGCCTTGATCTTACCATCGGTTTTTTCGGCAATGTGCTTGACAGCTTTGACGGCGATATCGGAGAAGTGTTCTTTCGCGACCGCGATGCCTTTGCTGTACATTGATGTGGTTGCGACTTGTCGGAGGATCACATCGTCCTTCTCTGAGATAGGGATCGATAACTTGTCGAGGATCTCGATGGCTTTCTCTGCAGCCTTCTTGTAACCATCAACAATCACTGTTGGATGGACATCCTTGTCCAACAACTTCTCCGCCTTCTCCAGAAGTTCACCGGACAAGAGGACAGCAGTGGTAGTTCCGTCGCCAACCTCGTTATCTTGGGTCTTGGATACTTCAACCAGCATTTTCGCGGCTCGATGCTGCACGTCAAGCTCTTTCATGATCGTCGCCCCATCGTTCGTAATCGTTACGTCGCCGATACTGCTTACTAGCATCTTGTCCATTCCTCGGGGTCCGAGGGTCGAGCGGACGGTTTCCGCTACAACCTTGGCAGCCGTGATGTTATTTCTCTGAGCTTCCTTACCAGTTGATCGTCCTGTTCCTTCCTTTAGGATATAGACAGGTACTCCCTGGGATCCTTGTGCAGACATTCTTTCAAGCCTTCTTGAATTGGAATTCGAAAGGAAGGGAGAACGGGATTTCTTAAGGTTTACCCGCTTCCCAACTGGAGCCGATGATTGTTCAGGTCAGA